>NZ_JBVINN010000061.1:0-43329 GCF_055579305.1 Kitasatospora sp. NPDC032757
CATCTCCGGCGCGATCCAGCACCGGGCCGGCATGCAGACCTCGAAGACCATCGTGGCCGTCAACAAGGACGCCGAGGCCCCGATCTTCGAGCTGGCCGACTACGGCGTCGTGGGCGACCTCTTCGAGGTGCTGCCGCAGCTCACCGGCGAGGTGAAGGCCCGCAAGGGCTGATCCGCCGGAGCAGGGCAGAGCAGGACGCACAACGCCGGAGGGCGTGGCACCGAGTACCCGGGTGCCACGCCCTCCGGCGTACTGGTGCGGCGGCCGCGGCCACCGCCCCGCTCCTACTCCGCGAAGGCCGCCAGGTGCTGGGTGAAGCCGCCCTGGTTCGGCGGCAGCGGGCGCGGCTCGGCCGGCTGGACCCGCTCGGCCTCCTCCTGGGGGAGCAGCGTCAGCTCGGGCTGGTCGGAGTCGGCCGACGGCGTCAGCCGCACCTTGGTGCCCACCGGGACGGTGCTGCGCAGCCCGTTGACGATGCACCAGACGTCGAACCCCTCGGCCATCCTGATCAGCGACTTCTGCCGGGCCAGCGGCGTCCGCGCCTGCTCGACCGCGCAGCGGCGCACCACACCGGTGCCCTCGCTGCGCTCCAGCCGCAGGTCGGTGGAGCCGCACGTGGGGCAGAGCAGCCGCTGGAAGGTGGGGTTGTTGCACCACGTACAGCGCTGGAAGTAGAGCGGGGTGCTCTCGGTATCGGCGTCGATGGCTGAGTGGACCACGGTGTCATCTCCCTGCGCTCGGACCTGGCTGCCGGAACTGCAAAAAGGATAGGGAACTCAGTGCCGCCCTGTGAAGGCACTGAGTTCCCTTTTTGCTGCGCGCATGCATAATGAAGGGTACTGAGTACCGTCGTGAAACAGGAGTGCCGATCATGAGCCAGGACTTCGATCTCTTCCGGATCTCCGAGGAGCACGAGATGCTCCGTGAGGCGGTGCGTTCGCTGGCCGAGGCGAAGATCGCTCCGTTCGCGGCGGAGGTGGACGAGCTGGGGCGGTTCCCGCAGGAGGCGTTGGAGGCGTTGCAGGGCAGTGACCTGCATGCGGTGCACGTGCCGGAGGAGTTCGGTGGTGCGGGGGCGGATGCTCTGGCGACGGTGATCGTGATCGAGGAGGTGGCGCGGGTGTGCGCCTCGTCGTCGTTGATCCCGGCGGTGAACAAGCTGGGTTCGCTGCCGGTGCAGTTGTCGGGGTCGCAGGAGTTGAAGGCGAAGTACCTGGGGGCGTTGGCCCGGGGTGAGGGGATGTTCTCGTACTGCCTGTCGGAGCCGGATGCGGGTTCGGACGCGGCGGGGATGAAGACCCGGGCGGTGCGGGACGGGGACTTCTGGGTGTTGAACGGTGTGAAGCGGTGGATCACCAACGCGGGTGTGTCGGAGTTCTACACGGTGATGGCGGTGACGGACCCGGAGAAGCGTTCGAAGGGGATCTCGGCGTTCGTGGTGGAGAAGGGCGATGCGGGGGTGTCGTTCGGTGCGCCGGAGAAGAAGCTGGGGATCAAGGGGTCGCCGACGCGTGAGGTGTACTTCGACGATGTGCGGATTCCGGCGGACCGGATGATCGGTGCGGAGGGTACGGGGTTCGCGACGGCGATGAAGACGCTGGACCACACGCGGGTGACGATCGCGGCGCAGGCGTTGGGGATCGCGCAGGGGGCGTTGGACTACGCGAAGGGCTATGTGCGTGAGCGTCAGCAGTTCGGGAAGCCGATCGGTGATTTCCAGGGTGTGCAGTTCATGTTGGCGGACATGGCGATGAAGCTGGAGGCGGCGCGGCAGTTGACGTATGCGGCGGCGGCGCGGTCGCAGCGGACGGATGCGGATCTGACGTTCTTCGGGGCGGCGGCGAAGTGTTTCGCGTCGGACGCGGCGATGGAGATCACGACGGATGCGGTGCAGTTGCTGGGTGGGTACGGGTACACGCGGGACTACCCGTTGGAGCGGATGATGCGGGACGCGAAGATCACGCAGATCTACGAGGGCACCAACCAGATCCAGCGCATCGTCATGGCCCGCAACCTGCCGTAACCCGGCCGCTGTCGGACGCTCCGCTGCGTCATGGGTTTCGGCCCCGGTCAGTTCGGCCCGCCGGGGGCCGGTTCCCTCGGCGGGCCCGCCAGTTCGCGCACCACGGCGGCGAATCCGTGCACCAGCGGGTTGTCCGCGCCCTCCGGCCAGGCGAGGGCGACCCGCAGCGGCTCGACGTCGGTGAGCGGGACCCAGACGAGGTCCGGGCGGGCGTAGTAGCGGGCCAGGCCGGCCGGGGCGAAGCAGATGGCGGCGCCCTCGGCGACCTGTTCCAGCATCTCCTCGACGTTGTCGTTGGTCGGCCCCCAGCGCGGCGCCGAGCCGTCCGGGCGCGGGTTGACCGCCCACCAGTCGACCCAGGCGCGGGGTGCGCGCTCGGTCCACATCAGCGGCTCGTCGTTGACCTCCAGGACGGAGATGCCCGCGCGCCCGGCCAGCCGGTGGCCGGCGGGCAGCCCGACGACCCGCGGCTCGGTGTGGACGATCTCCGCGTGCAGCCCGGTGAGGTCGGCCGGCAGCCAGACGAAGGCGACGTCCACCCGGCCGTCGCGCAGCCCGTCGGCCTCCTGGCCCCAGTCGAACCGCTTCGGCTCGACCCGTACGCCCGCGTGCCGGCGCGCGAACTCGGCGCGCGCCCGGGTCGTCAACTCGCCCGCGCCGCTGGCCTCGAAGCCCACCCGCAGCACCCCGCTCGCCGCCCGCCGGTGCCGCTCGGCGGCAGCCGTGATCCGCTTCGCCTGGGCGACCGTGCGACGGGCCTCGGCCACCACGTCGAGCCCGGCCGCGGTGGCGGTGACCCCGCCGGAGTGGCGGTCGAAGAGGCGGACGCCGAATTCGGTCTCCAGGTTCCGCAGGGCGTAGGAGAGGGCGGGCTGGCTCACGTACAGACGGGCGGCGGCCCGGCCGAGGTTGCCCTCGTCGGCGATCGCGATCAGGTAGTGCAGCTGGCGCAGCTCCATCCGGTGATCATAGGAACGGTGATCACGCGGTGGGCCATAAAGCATCCTTATCGAGCGACCAGGCATCTGTCTTGGACGCCCGCCGGGCCCGGCTGACATAACTGAGTGCGTCAACTAGCAAGTCTTCCAACGGCTTACGGAGGCACTCCGGATGACCAGCACCACCCCTGAGAAGAACGCGGCCGGCCGGGTCTGGCTGATCACCGGCGCCAACTCCGGCTTCGGCCAGGCGATCGCCGAGGCCGCGCTGGCCGCCGGCGACACCGTGGTGGCGGCCGCCCGCCGCCCCGAGACGCTGGACGCCCTGGCCGCCGCCCACCCCGACCGGGTCGTCCCGGTCCGGCTGGACGTCACCGACCCGGCCGGGATCGCCTCCGTGGTGGCGGACACCCTGCTCTGGTACGGGCGGATCGACGTCCTGGTGAACAACGCCGGGCGCGGGCTGATCGGCGCCGTCGAGGAGTACACCGACCGCGAGCTGCGGGACTTGATGGAGCTGCACTTCTTCGGCCCGGCCGCGCTCACCCGCGCCGTCCTGCCGCACATGCGGGCCCAGGGCTCCGGTGCCGTCGTCCAGATGAGCAGTATGGGCGGCCGTTTCTCGTTCCCCGGCGTGGGCGCCTACTCGGCCACCAAGTTCGCGCTGGAGGGCCTCTCCGAGGCACTGGCGCAGGAGGTCGCCCAGTTCGGCGTCAAGGTGCTGATCGTCGAGCCCGGCTCCTTCCGCACCTCCTTCGCCGGTCCCGGCGCACTCGCCCAGGCCGCCGCCATCCCCGCGTACGACTCGGTGGTCGGTCCGGTGCGCGCGGCCCTGCCGGAGAGCGACGGCAAGCAGCCCGGCGACCCGGCCAGGGCGGCCGCCGCGATCCTGTCCGCGCTGGACGCCGAGCGGACCCCGCTGCGGCTGGCGCTCGGGAACGACGCCGTCGATGCCGTCCTCGGCAACCTCCAGGCCGCCGAGAAGGAGCTCCGGGACTGGGAGCCGGTCGGCCGGGGTACCGACTTCCAGGCCTGATCACATGGAGAAACCCTACAACATCCTCGTGGTCGAATCGGTTCTCCTGCACACCTGATCGATCATCACCTCCCTGGCAAGGTGGCAGATGAGGCGGCTTCTCCCCGCGTCGACCCGACGCGGGGAGTTGTGCCTCTCTCACAATCTCCACAACAGTCAGGGGGTTCGTTCGATGAGTGTCGACAACAACGGTGTGCTGGTCACCGGGCTCGGCGCGACGACGCCGCTCGGCGGGGACGTCGCCTCGACCTGGGCCGGTCTGCTGGCCGGCGACTCGGGCATCCGCGCGATCGAGGAGGAGTGGGCCGACGGCCTGCCGGTCCGGATCGCCGGGCGGCTGAGGGTCGAGCCGTCCGAGGTGCTGGACCGGGTGCAGGCCCGGCGGATGGACCGCTGCGAGCAGGTGGCGCTGATCGCCGCCCGGCAGGCCTGGGCCGACGCGGGGGCGCCCGAGGTGGACCCGGAACGCCTCGCCGTGGTGATCGGCACCGGTACCGGCGGGGCGCTCACCATGCTCGGCCAGGACGACGTGCTGGAGGCGTCCGGGGTGCGGAAGGTCTCCCCGCACACCGTGCCGATGCTGATGGCGAACGGCCCGGCCGCCTGGGTCTCCATCGACCTGGGCGCGCGGGCCGGCGCGCACACCCCGGTGAGCGCCTGCGCCTCCGGCGCCGAGGCGATCGCGATGGGCCTGGACCTGATCCGGCTCGGCCGGGCCGACGTGGTGGTGGCGGGTGGCGCCGAGGCGTGCATCTGCCCGCTGCCGCTGGCCGGGTTCGCCCAGGCCAAGGCCCACTCGACCCGCAACGACGAGCCCGGGCGGGCGTCCCGTCCGTTCGACGTGGACCGGGACGGCTTCGTGATCGGCGAGGGTGCGGTGGTCGTCGTCCTGGAGCGGGCCGGGTTCGCCGCGGCCCGGTCCGCCCGCGCGCACGCCACCCTCGCGGGTGCGGGGGTCACCTCGGACGCGTACCACATCACGGGGGCCGCGGCCGAGGGCCAGGTCCGGGCGATGCGCCGGGCGGTGGCCGAGGCCGGGCTCGCCCCGCGCGACATAGGCCTCGTCCACGCCCACGCCACCTCGACCCCGCTGGGCGACCTGGTCGAGGCCGAGTCGGTCGCCGAGGCGATCGGCCTGCACCCGGCCGTCACGGCGACCAAGTCGATGACCGGCCACCTCTTCGGGGCCGCCGGTGCGGTCGGCGCGCTGGCCGCCGTCCTCGCACTGCGCGACGGCGTCGTGCCGGCCACCCGGAACCTGGAGACCCTGGACCCGGCGGTCAAGCTGGACGTCGTGGCGGGCGCCCCGCGGCGCGGTGCGCTGACCGCCGCGCTCACCAACTCCTTCGGCTTCGGCGGCCACAACGCGTCCCTGGTCTTCACCCCGGCGCCCTGAGTGCCGGTGCCTCGGATGCGGGCACCTTGAATGCGGCACCCGGGAAGCCGGTGCCTCGAGCGCCGGTGTCCTGAAAACCGGGCGACCGTGCCGCCGGCCCTCACTAGGGTGACCGGCATGTCAACGTCGTCGCCTTCGCCCTCGCCGGCCCTGCGCCTGGAGCCGATCACCCCCGCCACCATCGACGCCGCGCTCGCCCTGAAGGTGCGGCCCGACCAGGAGGGGCTGGTGTCGCCGGTGGTGAAGTCCCTGGCCGAGGCTTACGCCCACGGAGACACCGCCTGGCCCCGGCTGGTCTTCGACGGGGACCGGCCGGTCGGGTTCGTGATGGCGTTCCTCGGCATCCGCTTCAACCCCGACCAGCCCGGTGACCAGCCGCGCTCCGGCCTCTGGCGCCTCAACATCGGTGCCGAGGAGCAGGGCCGCGGGTACGGGCGCTTCGCCGTCGAGCAGGTCTGCGCGGAGATCCGCCGCCGCGGCGGGCGCCGGGTGACGGTCACCTACGTGCCGGGCGACCACGGGCCGGCCGGGTTCTACGCGAGCCTCGGCTTCCGCCCCACCGGCGAGTTCAGCGGCGACCAGGAGGTCGCCGAGCTCGCTCTGCCGGAGGACTGACCCCGGCCCGTCCGGGCGGCCCGGACGGGCCGGACGCGTGTGGAGCAGGAGGCCGGTCCGGCCGACCTCCTGCTCCACCGGTGCGCCGGGCGTCAGCCCAGCAGCAGGTACTTGGTCGACAGGACGCTTCCCTGGATGTTGCTGCAGTCGGTGTTCTGGATGGTCTGGCTGTAGGTGAAGCCGGTGGGGATGGTGCACGCCCAGATCCCGTTGGCCGGCTTGCGGAGGTGGAAGGTCGTGGCCTGGACGCCCTGGTTGAGGCTGCACTGGCTCGTGAAGGTGATCCGGTCGTAGGTGAAGGCCGGGGTGGCCATGCAGGCGGTGAGGCCGTCGACCGGAGTCCGCAGGTGGTACGCGTTGGAGGTCACGCCGGGCATCTGGCTGCAGGCGCTGCCCCAGGTGATGGCGTCGTAGACGAAGCCGGGCGCGCTCTTACAGGCGGTCAGCCCGTCGACGGGGGTGCGCAGGTGGAACTGCGGCGCGTTCCAACTACCGGAGCTGCAGGTCCGGTTCATGGACACCTGGTCGTAGACGTAGCCGGCCGGGACGTCGCACGCCCAGGCTCCGTCGAGGCTGGTGACGGCGGTGGTGGCGGCGGAGGCGGTGGTCGCGGTGGCGGCGCCGGAGAGCAGCAGTGCCAGGGCGGAGAGGGCGGCGAGCACCAGGCGGACGGCGCCGGTGCGGGCGGTGCGTGCGGCGGACATGGGTCTCCCAAGGGGTGGCCGGTGGTGTGAAGGTCGCACGGTGATTTGGGCAAGGTTTTGTGCCCGCCGCTGGTTCTAGCATGCTCATGTGGATCTCCGCACCCCCGCCGGACGGCAGGAGCGGTTACCCGCCACCGGACGCCCGTCCGTCGGCCATATCCGTCCGTGCGGCCGTCCCCGGGTCTCAGCCGAGCAGCGCCGCCGCCTCCCGCCGAGCCTGCTGCAGCCACTGCGCGCGGGTGGCCTCCGTCGAGTCCGTGACGGTCCGGAAGACCACCCGCCGCACGTCGTCCACGCCCACGTAGGGCAGGACGCAGGCCGCCCAGATCCGTTGCAGCGGATCGCCGAACTCGCCGTGCTCGCGCTCCTCCGGGGTGTCGGAGGTGTTCAGCACCAGTGCCCGCCCGGCCCGGAGCAGCCCGGCCGGCTCGCCGTCCGCCGTGCCCAGCTTGTACGCCACCCCGGGCACCAGGACCCGCTGCACCCAGCCGGCCAGGACGGCGGGCGGCATGCCCCACCAGTTCGGGTGGACCAGGACCAGTGCGTCGAGGGTCGCCACCTCGGCCCGGTGCAGGGCGAGTTGCGGGTCGGCGGACTCACCGGCCGCGGCGACGGTCTCCGTCTCCCCGGCGGTCAGTGCCGGCTGGAACCCCTCCGCGTACAGGTCGTGCGCCACCACCTCGCAGCCGTGGCCGCGCAGTTCGTCCGCCACGGCCTCGAACAGTGCGTGGTTGAAGCTCCCCGGCCCCGGATGTGCCAGATAGACCCCGACCCTCAGTACGCCCATGTCCCGTTCCCCCTCGGTCAGTTGCTCTGTGATGATCCTAGGGTGCGCCGGCGGGCCCCTCCGGCGGCGCCGGGTGGGGTGCAGCGCCCGTGGCCGGGGTGGGCGGGGTCGGCGGCCGTCCGGTCGCAGGGGGGCCGCCCCGGTGTGGGCCACAGGGTTCGAGGACGGACTTGAACCTGACACTGATGTCAACTTCTACGGTTTGCGCATGACGAACACGACGAACGCGACGAAGACCACGAGCCCGGCCGGGACCACGGCCACCACGCAGCCGACCGCGCTCTTCCAGCCGGCCCGCCTCGGTGCGCTGGAGCTGCCGAACCGGCTGGTGATGGCCCCGATGACCCGTACCCGCGCCACCGCGGACGGCGTCCCGCAGCCGATCATGGCCACCTACTACGCCCAGCGGGCCTCCGCAGGCCTGATCATCGCCGAGGCCACCACCCCGAACGCCGTCGGGCAGACCTACGCCGACATCCCGGCGATCCACGCGGAGAAACACGTGGCCGGGTGGCGGCTCGTGACGGAGGCCGTGCACGCGGCGGGCGGCCGGATGTTCCTGCAGCTGCAACACGGCGGGAGGGTCGGCCACCCGGAGAACAGCGGACTGCACCTGGTGGCGCCCTCGGCCGTCGCCCTGCCGGACACCATCCACACCGCGGGCGGCCACCGGGAGGCGGTGGTGCCCCGGGAGATGACCGTCGCCGAGATCCACGAAACGGTCGCCGACTTCGCGGCCGCCGCCCGCAACGCGGTCGAGGCGGGTTTCGCGGGCGTCGAGGTGCACGCGGCCAACGGCTACCTGCTGCACCAGTTCCTGGCCCGGAACACCAACCGTCGCACCGACGCCTACGGCGGCGCGGCCGCCGGCCGCGTCCGGTTCGTCGTCGAGGTGGTGCGGGCGGTCGCGGAGGCGATCGGCCCCGAGCGGGTCGGCGTGCGGATCGCGCCGGGCCTGACCGTCAACGGCATCGAGGAGGGTGACACCGAGGAGATCTACCGGACCCTGCTCGGCGAGCTGGCGGGGGAGGGCCTGGCCTACCTGCACGTGGTCTTCGCCGACCCGCAGTCGCCCGTCTTCCGGGAGATCCGGAAGGCCTGGGACGGCGCGCTGATCGCCAACCCGGTCCTCGGCTGGGGCGAGCCCCTCCCGGCGGACGGCGGCCGCTCGGCCGGCGAGCGGCTGCTCGCGGCCGGCGCCGACCTGATCTCCTACGGCCGCGGCTTCCTCGCCAATCCCGACCTGGTCGAGCGCCTGCGCACCGGCGCGCCGCTCAACCCGGTGCGCGGCGCCCAGATGTACGCGAGCGGCGCGGAGGGGTACACGGACTACCCCGTGCTCGCCGCCGAGCCGGCCGCCGCCTGACGCCGGTGCCGCCTGCCCCGGGCCGTCGGCGCCCCGTGACCGCAGGCCGGGGTCGTCGCGCGTCGCGGGGGGCGGCATGCCATGATCCCTGCATGGGTTCCAACGTTTACTTCGACATCACCATCAACGACGAGCCGGCCGGCCGGATCGTCTTCAAGCTCTTCGACGACATCGTCCCGAAGACCGCCCAGAACTTCCGCGAGCTGGCCACCGGCCAGCACGGCTTCGGCTACAAGGGCTCGTCCTTCCACCGTGTGATCCCGGGCTTCATGCTCCAGGGCGGCGACTTCACCCGTGGTGACGGCACCGGCGGCAAGAGCATCTACGGCGAGAAGTTCGCGGACGAGAACTTCCAGCTCAAGCACACCAAGCCGGGCCAGCTCTCGATGGCCAACGCCGGCCGGAACACCAACGGCTCGCAGTTCTTCATCACCACCATCGTGACCGACTGGCTGGACGGCAAGCACGTCGTCTTCGGCGAGGTCGTCGAGAACCTGGAGCTGGTGACGAAGATCGAGTCGCTCGGCTCGCAGAGCGGCCGCACCAAGGCGAAGATCACCATCGCCGACTCGGGCATCGTGGAGTAGTTCCGCCCTCCCCGAGGCGCTGTGGAGCAGGACGTCGGCCCGGCCGACTTCCTGCTCCTCGCCGTTTCCGGGCCCCGAAGCGCGCCCTAGGGCCAAGGACCGATGGCCGAACGGAGCCCGGCGCGATGGAATGGGTGGTGTGGATCATCCTTCATCGACCGGCGGCGGGCTGACCGCCGCGCAGGTGGACGCCTATCTCGCCCGCATCGGCGCGGTCCGGCCCGGACGGCCCTCCGAGGCCGCCCTGGCACAGCTGCAGCGCGCGCATCTGGGCGCCGTGCCGTTCGAGAACCTGGGCGTGCACCTCGGCGAGCCCGTGCTGCTCGGAACCGGCGCGCTGTTCGAGAAGATCGTCACCCGGCGCCGCGGCGGATTCTGCTACGAACTCAACGCCTCCTTCGCGGCCCTGCTGCGCGCACTCGGCTACCGGGTGAGCCTGCTCGGCGCGCGCGTCTTCGACGGGGACCGCCTCGGGCCGCCGTTCGACCACCTCGCCCTGCGGGTGGACCTCGACGGGCCCTGGCTCGCCGACGTCGGGTTCGGACGGTTCAGCCGGCTCCCGCTGCGCCTGGACGACCGCGGGCAACAGTCGGACCCAGCGGGGGAGTTCACCATCACCCCGTACGGCGGCGACGAGCTCGACGTGCGGATGGACGGCGAGCCGCAGTACCGGCTCGGCCTGCGCCCGTACGAGCCGGCCGACTTCGTGCCGACCTGCTGGTGGCAGGCCACCTCGCCGGACTCGCACTTCACCCACTCGGCCACCTGCTCGCTGCCGGCCCCGGACGGCGGCCGGGTCACCCTGAGCGGCACCCGTCTGATCCGCACCGGCGCCGACGGCGGGCGCACCGAGGAACTCCTCGACGAGGCCGCGGCGTTGGCCGCCTACCGCTCGCTCTTCGGCATCGCCCTGGACCGCCTCCCCACGGTGCTGCACCCGCGGTAGCAGGAAGCCGGTGGCCGGAGGAGGGGAGTCGGACCGGCCGGCCGGGTGCGCGGAACAGCGCACCCGGCCGGCCGGCTAGCGCAGGTCGGCCGGGGCCCGCCCCGCCTCGCCGGGGGCCCCGCCGGCAGCCACCCCGCCGGCAGCCACCCCGCCGGCAGCCACCTCACCGGGAGCCTCACCGGGCGTCAGCTCGTCCGGAGCCGCTGCGGACGCCGCCCACGAGCCCTCACGCAGCCCCACCCTGCGGGCCGGAGCGCCGGCCCAGATCTCGCCGGGGCCGGTCGAGCGGGTGAGGACGGCGTTGGCGCCGACGACGGTGCCCGCGCCGACGGTCAGCACGCCCTCCTTGCAGACCACCTTGGCGCCCGCGCAGAGCACCGCGCCGTCCTCCACCACCACCCGCCGCATCGCGCTCCGCTCCTGCGGCACCCACGGGTCGGCCCGCCCGATCGTCACGCCGTTGTAGAGCGTCACGCCGGCGCCGAGCGTGGTGTACGGGTGCAGGACGGTGCCGAAGCCGCGGTGGAAGACGGTCAGCCCGGGCCCGATCTCGGCGGCGGCCGGCACCTCCATCCCGTAGAACGCGAGCGCCTCCTGGACCAGGCGGCCCAGGAGGCGGTGACGGCGGCGGTAGATCAGCGCGGTGACGAGTGACATCCACCCATTGTGCCGATGGAGTCACGCCGCGTCACGTGCGGTCGCGGGGGTTACTTCGTGTCCGGGACGGCCGTGTCGTTCTTGAACGCGTCGAAGACCTGCTTGGCCTTGGCGCTGTCCCACTTGACCGCAGACTCACCGGTGTTGGTCTTGAAGTCCGGGTTGGCGATCGGCACGGTGATGCTCTTGCCGCCCCCGCCGTTGACGTCCTTCATGGCGAGGAAGAGCGAGCCGAGGTCGGTCAGGCCGGCGTCGTCGTCGACGATCAGGGTGCCGAGACCGGAGTCCACCAGCGGGTAGAAGGTGAACGGGTTCAGCAGGGTGGCGGGCGAGGCGGCCTGCTTGGCCAGTGCGCCGAGGAACTTCTGCTGGTTGCGCATCCGGCCGAGGTCCTGGTCGGCCATCTGGTGGCGCTGGCGGACGAACGCGAGCGCCTGGGTGCCGGTGAGGTTCTGGCAGCCGGCCTTGAGGTCGAGGCCGGAGTCCTTGTCCTTGACGTCCTGGTCGATGCACATGTCCACGCCGCCGACCGAGTCGACGATGCCGACGAACCCGGCGAAGCCGATCTCGGCGTAGTGGTCGATGCGGATGCCGGTGTTCTGCTCGACGGTCTGGGCGAGCAGCTTGCCGCCGCCCGCCGCGAAGGCCGAGTTGATCTTCGAGGTGGTGGCCTTGACGGTCTTCCCGTTGTCGCCGGGGTGCTCGGGGATCGGCACCCAGGAGTCACGCGGGATGCTCATCAGGGTGTTCCCGTTGTCCCCGATGTGCAGGACCATCATCGAGTCGCTGCGCTTGCCGCCCGCGTGGCCGGTGTGCAGGTCCTCCTCCTGCGAGTCGGACAGGCCGTTGCGGCTGTCGGAGCCGACGATCAGCCAGTTGGTGCCCTTGCCGGCGGCGGGGCGGCCCGCGTAGTCGGTGAGCACGTTCTCGTGGTTCAGCTTGGAGCCGGCCCAGAACCAGGTCGAGACGGCGGTCACCATCATCGCGATCAGGACGCCGAACACCGACCACTTGATGATCCGGCGCCGCGGCCAGCGCGACGGGCTGGCGGCCGAGGGCGGCTGGGTGCCGCCCGGGGCTATCGGCCCGCCGGGGCCACCGGCGCCACCGGGCGCCCCCGGCCCCTGCGCGGGCACCCCGGGCCGAGTGCCCGGCTGCCCGTGCGACGGCGGCTGCCCGTATCCCTGGGACGGCCCGTACCCGGGGGCCTGCGCCGGAACCGGCGCCTGCCCGCCGGACGGCTGCCCGTACTCCTGTGGCTGCCGCTGCGCGGGGGCTCCGGGCCCGCGCGGGTTCAGCGAAGCCGGCAGCGGCGGTTCGGCCGCCGTACCGCCTTCGCTGCGTCCGTACGAGCCGCCGTTGCCGCTGCCGCCGCCATGGGGGTCCCCCCAGCCAAAGGCTGGGGAAGGGTTCCCGCCGCCGCCCGGGCGGCCCTCCTGCCACGTGTTCATGTGGGAGAGGATGCCCGACGCCGGGTGCGGTGACTCCCCCCGGGGCCCCCACCAGGCGCCTTGTAGCAGTTTTGATGCACGTGCCGGATCGTTCCGCCGCACGTTCGCGCGGGGCGGCCCAGGCGGCCGGCGCCGCGGCGGGCGAGCCCAGCGCGCACCACCGCGTCCCACTCCCGTGTCCCGCCATCCGTCTCGCCCCTGGTTCACCTGCCGGAACAATCCTTGACCGGCCGGAACGCTGCGTGTTTGCATGACTGCCATGGATCAGCGATGGACCCTCACGCGTCGGCGGCACGTCGACCTTCAGCGTGTGTCCTGTTCGCTCTGTCGTGGCTGACGCGCGCCCGTCGAACCCTCTCCAGCTCCCGCACCGCTCCGCACCCTGCTCCGCCGCTGCCCGCGCAGCGTGCGCCCCGCAGCCGTAGCGCCGTCCCCGCTTCCCGCCCCAGAGGTGAACTCCATGGCCACCGTCCTGTCCGTTTCCGGCTCGCCGTCCGCGACGTCCCGCACCACCCGCCTGCTGCGCCACGTCGACGCGCAGCTCGAAGCCCGCGGACACCACGTCGTCCCGTTCGAGGTGCGCAGCCTGCCCGCGCACGCGCTGCTCTCGGCGGACTTCTCCCACCCCGAGATCGTCGCCGCCCTGGAGCTGTTCGCCCGGGCGGACGGCATCGTCATCGGCACCCCCGTCTACAAGGCCGCGTACTCGGGCCTGCTGAAGACCCTGCTGGACGTGCTCCCGCAGTACGCGCTGACCGGCAAGGCCGTCCTGCCGCTGGCCACCGGCGGCTCCACCGCGCACGTGCTGGCGGTGGACTACGCACTGCGCCCGGTGCTCAGCTCGATGGGCGCCGGCCACATCACCCAGGGCTGGTTCGTGCTCGACCGCCACATCACCGTCCGGGAGGACGGCGGCACCGCGATCGAGCGCGAGACGGACGTGCTGCTGTCGCCGGTGGTGGAGGCCTTCGCCGCCGCGCTGGAGCGGCTCGCCGTGCCCGCGCTCACCGGCTGACGGCCTCCGGGAGCGGCCCCGTACGGGCCGACCCCGACCCGGGTGGCGGCTACCCCTAGGGGGAGGGGCGCCGCGCCCCGTACAACTACGGTTGAGGCGCTTCATACCGGCGGATGACGAGCGATCGTGCCGCCGCTCCTAACGTGGATCACATCCCCGCCCGTCCGAGGAGGGTCCGGTTCTGTCGGGTCGGCAGCCAGGTCCACCGGAAGGGTGGGGCTGACTCCCGGTCGAGGACTCTCTCCTGCACCCTGTCGCAGCACAGGTGGCAGCGGCAAGGCTGGGGGGCAACGGGTGGGCCCACTTCTTAGGAGAATCCAGTGACGACGGCAGCAGCCGTGTACGACCCCCAGCTTCCCGGCGGCGCGGCCGCCGTCGCCGCCTCGGCCCGTCAGGTGACCAAGGCCTACGGCACCGGCGAGACCAGGGTCACCGCGCTGGACGCGGTGGACGTGGACATCCAGCGCGGCCGCTTCACCGCGATCATGGGCCCCTCGGGTTCGGGCAAGTCGACCCTGATGCACTGCCTGGCCGGCCTGGACACCGTGTCCGAGGGCCGGATCCGGATCGGTGACACCGAGATCACCGGCCTCAAGGACAAGCAGCTCACCAAGCTGCGCCGGGACAAGATCGGCTTCATCTTCCAGGCGTTCAACCTGCTCCCGACGCTGAACGCGCTGGAGAACATCACGCTCCCGATGGACATCGCCGGCCGCAAGCCGGACACCGCCTGGCTGAACCAGGTGGTCGAGACGGTGGGGCTGGCCGACCGGCTCAAGCACCGCCCGGCCCAGCTCTCCGGCGGACAGCAGCAGCGCGTCGCGGTGGCCCGGGCGCTGGCCGCCCGCCCCGAGATCATCTTCGGGGACGAGCCCACCGGCAACCTCGACTCGCGCTCCGGCGCCGAGGTGCTGACCTTCCTGCGCCGCTCGGTCGACGAGCTCGGCCAGACCATCGTCATGGTCACCCACGACCCGGTCGCCGCCGGCTACGCGGACCGCGTGCTCTTCCTCGCCGACGGCGTGATCGTCGACGAGATGCACGCCCCCACCGCCGACTCCGTCCTCGAACGCATGCGCCGTTTCGACGGCAAGCGCACCAGCTGATCGGGCGGGATACAGACTCATGCTGCTCAAGACGTCACTGAGAACCTTCTTCGCCCACAAGGGGCGGATGGTGCTCTCGCTGATCGCGGTCGTGCTGTCGGTCGCGTTCGTGTCCGGCACCCTGGTGTTCTCCAACACCGCCACCAGCACCTTCGACAGGCTCTTCGCCTCGACCGCCTCCGACATATCCGTCCAGCCGGCCAAGGCCGACGGTGACGAGCCGGACCAGCCGGCCGGCAGGGTCGCCACCGTGCCGGCCGACGTGATCCAGAAGGCCGCGGCCACGCCCGGGGTCAAGCAGGCTCTCGGCCAGGTCTTCGTCGGCAGCGCCGTGCTGGTCGACCCGCTCACCAACAAGCAGATCGGCCCGACCGGCGGCGCCCCGACACTGACCGGCAACTGGACCGACACCCCGCGCAACTCGGTCGAGATCACCAGCGGCCACGTGCCGCAGGGCGGCGACCAGATCGTGCTGGACGCCGACACGGCGAAGAAGGCGAAGCTCGGCCTCGGTGCCAAGGTGCGCGTCATCACCGCCACCAACGGCAACCACGACTTCACCCTCGCCGGAATCGCCACCTTCAAGACCACCAACCCGGGTGCGGCGCTCGCCTTCCTGGACACCCCGACGGCGCAGCAGGACCTCCTCGGGAAGGCCGAGTTCACGTCGGTCGAGGTCTTCGGCGACGGCAGCCGCTCCAACGACCAGCTCAAGGCCGACGCGCTCGGCAAGCTGGGCGCCGGCTACCAGGTGAAGACCGCGGCCGAGCAGAAGGAGGAGAACAACAAGAGCGTCGGTTCCTTCCTCAACTTCATGAAGTACGCGATGCTCGGCTTCGCCGGTATCTCGCTGCTGGTCGGCGGCTTCCTGATCATCAACACCTTCTCCATGCTGGTCGCCCAGCGCACCCGTGAGATCGGCCTGCTGCGCGCCATCGGCGGCAGCCGCAAGCAGGTCAACCGCTCGGTGCTGGTGGAGGCGCTGATCCTCGGCCTGCTCGGTTCGACGCTGGGCCTCGGCGCCGGCCTCGGCCTGGCGACCGGCCTCATCCAGCTGATGAAGGCCGTCGGGATGAACCTCAGCGCGACCGATCTGCAGATCGGGCTGAACGTGCCGGTCGCCGCGTACGCGGTCGGCATCGTGATCACCGTGCTGGCCGCCTGGATCCCCGCACGCCGGGCCAGCAAGATCGCTCCGATCGCGGCCCTGCGTGACCACGGCACCCCGGCCGAGGCCCGCTCCAACGTGGTCCGCACCGTCGTCGGACTCGTGCTGACCGCCGGTGGTGGCGGCCTGCTGGTGCTGGCGGCCAAGGCCGGCAAGGCCGCCACCGGCGGCCAGTACCTGGGCCTCGGCGTGCTGCTCACCCTGATCGGCTTCGTCGTCCTCGGCCCGCTGCTGGCCACCACGGTGGTCCGGGGGCTCGGCGCCGTGCTGCCGGCCCTGTTCGGCCCGTCCGGCAGGCTGGCCCAGCGCAACGCGATGCGCAACCCGCGTCGTACGGGGGCCACGGCGGCCGCGCTGATGATCGGGCTGGCGCTGGTGATCGGCGCCTCCGTCTTCACCTCCTCGATGGTCAAGTCGACCAACGAGCAGATCGACAAGTCGGTCGGTGCTGATTACGTCATCTCCAGCAGCCAGGGCATCATCGGCGAGGCGATGGTCCAGGCGGCGAAGAAGACCCCGGGCGTGGCGCACGTCACCGAGCAGAAGGAACTGCGGGGGGTGAAGATCACCGTGCCGGACGGCCGGACGGTGACCACGGGCATCTCCGCGGTCTCGGCGGACTTCACCGACGACTTCCGGCTCCCGGTCAAGTCCGGCGCGGCCGGCTCGCTGAACCAGGGCTCGCTGGCGGTCGGCGAGGACCTCGCCAAGGACTACGGCCTCAAGGTCGGCGACACGGTCAAGCTGGACTACGGCCAGGGGCGGGCCCAGTCCGTGCCGGTCGGGGTGGTGATGTCCAAGGGCGACTCGCTCTTCAACGGCGCCACGTTCGTGGGCATCGACACCGTGGCCAAGGCCATTCCGGCGGCCGAGATGCCGCTCGACGAGCAGATCTACGGCAAGGCCGCGGCCGGCGCCGACGTCGCCAAGACGCTCGCCGCGCTGGAGGAGTCGCTCAAGGACTACCCGCAGCTCAAGGTTCGGGACCAAGCCGGTTACAAGGACCTCGTCCAGCAGCAGATCAACACCCTGCTCTACATGATCTACGGCCTGCTCGGCCTGGCGATCGTGGTCGCGGTGCTCGGTGTGATCAACACCCTGGCGCTCTCGGTGGTCGAGCGGACCCGCGAGATCGGCCTGCTCCGGGCGATCGGGCTCTCCCGTCGCCAGCTGCGCCGGATGATCCGGTTGGAGTCCGTGGTGATCGCCCTGTTCGGCGCGATCCTCGGTACCGGCCTCGGCCTGGCCTGGGGAATCACCGGGCAGCAGGTCCTCAAGGAGCAGGGCCTGGCGACGCTGGCCGTGCCGACCGGCACGATCGTGGTCACGCTGGTCGCCTCGGTGGTCATCGGCCTGGTCGCCGCCCTCGTCCCGGCCTTCCGGGCCGGGCGGATGAACGTCCTCGCGGCGATCGCGACGGACTGACCCCCCGGATCGGGGGACCGGGGGACGGCAGGGGCCGGGTGCGCGACAGCACCCGGCCCCTGCCGCGTACCCGCGCCGGCCGGGTCCTGTCCGGAAGATCAGGGCCTAGGGACAGATGATGTCCGTCGCCCGCTCGGCCGTCACCGGCACGGAAGGCGCCGCCGTGGCGGCCGGAGAGCCCGGAGCCGGCGAAGAGGCCGGGGGCGGCGGAGGCGCGGGCGGACCGGACGGGCCAGGCCCCCCGCTCGGACCAGCGCTCGCCGACGCACCCGGGGCCGCCGGGTAGTCCGCGCCCGCGAACACCTGCAGGGTGGGCCCGAGCCCCGGAACGGTCGCCAGCTCCGCGCCCGGCAGGGCGGCCGCCAGCGTCCGCGCCGACTCGGCCCGGCGCGGGTCGTACCGGACCACCGTCCGGCCGGGCGCCGTCCCGGCGGGGGCGTTGGACGGCGCGCCGGTGGTGGCGAAGCCGGCCCGTCGCAGGTCGCCGTCGACTCGCGCGCCGAGCCCGACGACCCCGGCCGCGTTGAACACCTGGACGTGCACCTGCTCCGGCGCGACGGCGGTTGCGGTGGCAGCGGCCGGACCGGCGGCCCCGGCCGGCGTCGGACCGGCAGCCCCGGCCGGCGCCGGAGCCGGAACCGCCGAGGGCGACGTCCCCGCCGTCCCGTCCCCCAGCGGCCGCCCGGCCCGCACCGCGTCGAACAGGGCCCGCGCCCCGGCCTGGTCCCAGAGCACCGTCGAGCCCCACCCGCTCACCGGGTGGTCGACCTGCGCCAGCGGCACCGTCGCGAAGTCCGCCCGGCCCGTCGACAGCTCCTTCATCCGGGTGGCCAGGGTGATCAGGTCGTCCGCGGTGAGGTCCTTGTCGGCCTTGACCGAGCCGAGCAGGCTGTCGGTCACCCGGGCCAGCCGGACCGGGTTGAGCAGGGTGCCGCCACTGGTGACCTGGTGCAGCAGCTGGGCGACGAGCTTCTGCTGCCGGTGCATCCGCCCCAGGTCGGAGCTGGCGTCCACATGCCGGGCGCGGACGTACTTGAGCGCCCCGGCGCCGTCCAGGGTGCTGGTGCCGGCCGGCAGGTCGAGGCCGGAGTACTCGTCCTTGAGCGGCTTGGCGGTGCAGACCTTCACCCCGCCGACGGCGTCCACGGCGGAGACGAACCCGGCGAAGTCGACCTGGAGGTAGTGGTCGATCCGCAACCCGGTGTTCTGCTCGACGGTGGCGACGGTGAGACGCGGCCCGCCCATCCCGTACGCCGCGTTGATCTTGCCCTTGGCGGCCGGGACCTCCTTGCGGGTGATCTGGTCCCGGTGGGCGGGGATGTCCACGTACGAGTCACGGGGGATGCTGACCACGCTGGCCCGGGCTCCGTCCCCGGCGAGCTGGACGATCATCATGGTGTCGGTGCAGTGGCACGACTCGCCCCCGGCGTGCAGCACGTCCTTGAGGGTCCTCTCGGGGATGCCGTCCCGTTCGTCGGTGCCGACCACCAGGAAGGTGGTGGAGCCGTCGTCGGCGGGCCGGGCCTGGTCGCCGCTGAAGGCGTTGACCCGGTCGATCGAGCGGAGGCCGTGCAGCACCGCCCAGCCGCCGCAGGAGGTGGCGAGGATGCTGAAGGCGATGCCGGCGGCCAGCCGGCGGGGCCAGGCGCGGCGCCGCCCGGGCGGGGCGTGCAGGGGGGAGACGGGCATCTCTCGGATGGTAGGGGCGGCCCGCTCCGGGCTGGGTGAGGGCGCGCCGGGGGTGAGGAGTACGGTGGGCCTCGTCGATGAAACGTTCCTCCGGTGAAGGGTGTGCGGAGGTACCCGAACCGGGACAAGACGGCGACCCTTCGGCACCGGTACGGTTGGCCCCGATGAACACCAAGGCTGCTGAGGAGCTGCCGGCGGTCTCCGTGATCATGCCGGTGCTCAACGAGGAACGACACCTGCGTACGGCCGTCCGGCACATCCTGGAACAGGACTACGCCGGGCCGATGGAGGTGGTGATCGCCCTCGGCCCGTCCACCGACCGCACCGCGCAGATCGCCGCCGAGCTGACCGCCGAGGACCCGCGGGTCCGTACCGTGGAGAACCCCACCGGCCGCACGCCCGCCGGTCTGAACGCGGCGATCCGGGGGTCCAGCCACCCGATAGTGGTCCGCGTGGACGGTCACGGCCTGCTGACCCCCGGCTACATCACCACGGCGGTCCGGCTGCTCGGCGACATGGAGGCCGCCAACGTCGGCGGCATCATGCACGCCGAGGGCGAGACCGACTGGGAGAACGCGGTCGCCGCCGCGATGACCTCCAAGATCGGTGTCGGCAACGCGGCCTTCCACACCGGCGGCCTGGCCGGCCCGGCGGACACCGTCTACCTCGGGGTGTTCCGGCGCGAGGTGCTGGAGAGGCTCGGCGGCTACAACGAGGAGTTCGTCCGCGCCCAGGACTGGGAGCTCAACTACCGCATCCGCCAGGACGGCGGCCTGGTCTGGTTCACCCCGCAGCTGCGGGTCACCTACCGCCCGCGCCCCACCGTGCGGGCGCTGGCCAAGCAGTACAAGGACTACGGGCGTTGGCGCCGGGTGGTCACCCGCTACCACCGGGGCTCGGTCAACTTCCGCTACCTCGCCCCGCCGGCCGCCTTCCTGGGCGTCACCCTCGGGCTGGTGCTCGGCGCGGCCGTCCACCCGGCCTTCCTCGCGGTGCCCGCCGCCTACCTGCTGGGCATCCTCGGCGGCGCGGTGGTCGTGGGCCGCGGCCTCCCGGCGAAGGCCAAGGCACTGCTGCCGGTCGCCTTCGCGACCATGCACCTCAGCTGGGGCTTCGGCTTCCTCACCTCGCCGCGCTCGCTGGCGCGCCGGGTGATCGGCAGCCGCGCCCCGGCCGCCACCGACATCGTGGCCGAGGTCGGCTGACCCGATCCGGCCAATCCCGCCGACCCGCCCTCGTGCCCCCTGCGCCGGCGCTATCGTCGGGCGCCATGGGGACAGTTGAGGGCGGGCCCGTCGCCGGTGCCCGCGTCGAGCCGACCGCGGACGTGGACGACCGGGCGGTGCTCGGCTGCGGGACGACCGTCTGGCACCTCGCCCAGGTGCGGGAGGACGCCGTGGTCGGCGCCGACTGCATCATCGGCCGCGGCGCCTACGTCGGCCCGGGCGTGCGGATCGGGGACCGCGTCAAGCTGCAGAACCACGCGCTGGTGTACGAGCCCGCCGTGGTCGAGGACGGCGTGTTCGTCGGCCCGGCGGCCGTGCTCACCAACGACCTCTACCCGCGCTCCGTCGACGTCGACGGGAAGCTGAAGCGCGGCGACGACTGGCACGCCCGCGGGGTGACGCTCCGCGAGGGCTGCTCGGTCGGCGGCCGCGCCGTCCTCGTCGCCGGAGTGACGGTCGGCCGCTGGGCGCTGGTCGCCGCAGGCGCCGTGGTGCACCGCGACGTCCCGGACTTCGCCCTGGTGGCCGGCGTCCCGGCCCGCCGGATCAAGTGGGTCGGCCGGGCCGGCGAGCCGCTGGAGCCGGACGGCCCGGACCACTGGCGCTGCCCCCGCACCGGCGAGCGGTACCGCGAGACCGACGGCACCCTCGCGCCGCTCTAGGTCTCGGCCGGCCGGTCCTGCCGGGCGCGCGACCGACCGGCCAGGACCTGGAGACGTCCCGGCCGCTACTTGGCGCAGACGTCGGTGTCGTCCGCCTGGACGCGCTGGAGGTCCTTGGGCGCCTCGGTCGGCGCGGCGCTCGGGGTGGCCGGCGCCGCCAGCACGTCCTTGCCGAGCACCAGGACCAGAGCGTCCCTGGCACCCGCCTTCGGGTTCTCCCTGACCGCATCGGCCGGCAGGCCGAGGGCGGCGGCCAGCGCGGCGGCCTCGGCGGCCTTCCCGGCCGGGTACGCGACCGAAGTGGTGGGCGTGGCAGGTGCGTTGGCGGCGGTCGCGGCCTTGGAGAAGCTCTTCGCCTGGAGCCTGTCGACGGCCTGCTGCGCCTGCCCGGGCGTCCCGCTGCCGTTGCGCACCATCACCCGGACGTCCTTGGTGTCCACCGCGGGGGTGGTGGCCGTCGGCGAGGGTGCCGGGGCCGCCGCGGCCTCCGGGGCGGTGGCCCCGGGGGTGGCCGGGGCGGCAGGGGCCGCCGTCTCGGTCAGCGAGCGGTCGTTCGCGACCAGCGAGAACACCTGCCCGGCGTCCGGCTGCTTCAGCACCAGCCGGTTCTCGTCCTTCGGGTCGTCCAGCACCGGCACGGTGGCGAAGGTGATGTTCTTGGTGTCGACCTTGCTGACGTCCAGCGCCAGGTCCTTCAGCTTGTCGACGCTGCCGATGCCGGAGTCCACGGTGAGCGCCTTGGTGGCGGCGTCGGCGAGCTTCCACAGCTTGGTCGGGCTGGTCAGGGTGTCGCTGCTCTTGACCGAGCGGATCATCGAGCTGATGAACTGCTGCTGGAGCGGGATCCGGGTGAGGTCCCCGCCCAGGCCGACGGCGTGCCGGGTGCGGACGAAGGCCAGCGCCTCGTCGCCCTGCACCACGTGCCGGCCCTTGGTCATCTTCAGGTGGGAGTCCGGGTCGTTGATGTCCTTGGCCGCGCACACCTCGACTCCGCCGACGGCGGTGGAGAGCGTCTTCACGGCATCGAAGTTGACCATGACGAAATGGTCGACCCGGATACCCGTCATCTTCTCGACGGTCTTCCAGGTGCAGCCCGGATCGCGGCCCTCCTGCCCGAGGCTCTCGTTGAACATCGCCCGTGCCGAGCCGGGGATCTTCTTTCCGGTATCGGTGTCGCACTCCGGGACCGGCACCATCAGATCGCGCGGAATGCTGATCACGGTCGCGTTGCTGCGGTCCTTGGCGACGTGGAAGAGCAGGGTGGTGTCGGCGTGGCCGGCACTGCCCTCGTCGCCGTACTCGCGGCCCAGGCCCTCCCGGCTGTCGGTGCCGATCACCAGGATGTTCAGCGCGTCACCGGCCGGCTTGGGCCGCTCCTCCTCGCTGCCCAGCTGCACCTTGACGGCGGTGATGTTGTCGTTGAAGTGCTGGTACGCGTAGTAGGCGCCGCCGCAGCCGGCCACCAGGACCAGCGCGCCGACCCCGGCCGTCCACTTCAGTGCCCGGCGCCGCCGGTTGCGCCTGGCCGCGCCCCTACGGCGGTGTCCGGCCCGGCCGCCGGGGTGACCGGGCTCGGTGGCGGCTTCCGGTGCGGCGGCCGCGGAACCCGGGTCGGGGGCGGCCGTCCGGCGGCGCTGAGCGGGGGTGCCCGCGCCCGGGTCGAGCCGGTACTGCCCGGTGCCGGGGTCGAGCACCCACTGGTCGGCGGGGTCGACCTCCTGCCTGCTCTGCTGCACGGGGGTTCCCTCCCTCCGACCGGTCTGCACGGGAAGGCGCGCGTGCCGCGCACCGACCCGGACACACTAGACGAGCCGCATGGGGGAATTGTTCCTGATGTGATCTCCGCCATGTCCGGAACCCCCAATTCACCAGGCAATCAGGTGCCTGGGAATTCCCGGGGAATGCCTGGCAGCCTCATGATCTGTACACAAAAGGGTGACCCGGTCCGCGGTCAATGGATCGCGCAGGAGTCCACGTCGGCGGTGCGCCCCTCGAAGGAGGGCGGCGCCGTGGCGGAGGGTGACGCCCCGGCAGCCCGGTCCGCCCCGGCCGGCGCTGTCGCCCCGGCAGTCGCACTCGGCGCGGCGGTCGCGCTCGATGTCGAAGTAGGTCCCGTGCTCGGCCCTGCGCTCGGCCGCGCGCTCGCTGCCGCCGCGCTCGGTCCCGCCGTGGTCGGAGCGGCGGACCCCGGCGGGCGGACGGCGACCGGACGGTCGTCGCGCAGCGCCGTGAACAGCTGCGTGGTCTGCGGCTGCACGAACTCGTCCCGGTCCGAGTCGAAGCGGTACGGGCGGCGCGGCGCGGTCAGGAACACCACGTCGGAGGAGGGGATCCCGCGCAGGTCCTGGGTCAGGTCGTAGAGCGCGCCCAGCGAGGAGAGCCCGCCGTCGGCCTTGACCGAGGAGGTCGCCGCGTCCAGCACCGGCCAGAGCCGGGCCGGGTTGAGCAGCACGCCCTGCGACTGCACCTTGCGGATCAGCGCGGCCAGGAACTGCTGCTGACGGCCCATCCGCTGGGTGTCGCTGCCGTCGCCGAGGGTCTCCCGGGCCCGGACGTAGCCGAGCGCCTGCTCGCCGTGCAGGGTCTGCCGCCCGGCCGGGAGGTCCAGCTTGGCGTCCTTGTCGTGGATCGCCTGCGGTACGCACACCTCGACCCCGTCGACGGCGTCGACCATGGACTTGAACCCGGTGAAGTCGAGGATCACGTAGTGGTCGATCCGGATGCCGCTCAGCTGCTCCACGGTCCGGATCGAGCAGGCCGGGCCGCCGGTCTCGAAGGCCGCGTTGAACTGCAGCAGCGCGGGCCGGCTCCGGGTGCCGTCCGGCTTCTCGCAGGCGGGGACGGTGACCATGACGTCGCGGGGGATGGAGACCGCCGTCGCGTGCCTCCGGTCCGCCGCCAGGTGCAGCAGGATCGTGGTGTCCGAGCGCTGGCCGCCGGCCTCGCCGTACGAGGCGTTGGTGCCGGTGCGGTCGTCGCTGCCGATCAGCAGGATGTTCTCGGCGCCCTTGGCCCCGGAGGTGCGGCTGGGCCGTTCGGCCTCCAGCCGGGCCAGCAGCCGGTCGGTGGTGGAGTCGGTCTGGATGTTCCCGTCGAGCTTGCGGTAGGCGATCCAGAGCAGCGCGCCGCAGGCGACCAGCAGGAAGGCGAGGACGCCGGCGGTGATCATCAGCCACCGCCGGCGCCGTCGTCCGGGTGCGGTCGGGGTGTCCGGGGCCTCGGCGGCGTCCCGGGGAGGGGGGTTGTCGGTCGGGGGGTGCTCGGTGTCGTCCTCGGCCATGGCAGGGATCCCTACCCGCCGGGCCGGGACCGGGAGTTACCCGAGGCGCAGTGTCACCCGTTCGGATTCGGTCCGCTTCTCCCACTGCTCGGCGCTGAGGCCCTCCGAGTTGCGGCAGAGCACCACCGACGCGCCGGCCGCCAGCGGCGCCAGCAGGCCGGCCTCCAGGCCCGACCAGTCGTCGAACGAGAGGGTCGAGAGCACCCGGTCGCCGGTCTTGATGCCGAGCCGGTCGGCACCCTCCCGGGCCAGCTGCACGGTCTGGTCACCGGTCAGCTTCAGCGGCAGGCCGTCCACCCCGGTCTCCAGCGCGGGCGCGTCCGGCGTGACGGGGGAGTACGGCGCGAACCGGTCGCCCTGGCCGGGCACCTCGGCGGCGTAGTCCAGGAAGCCGTCCGGGCGCTGCGGGAAGCGGCCGCCGAGCGGGCGCAGCGCGAGGGCCACCCGCTCGCCCTCGCAGGCCTGGGCGGACTCCAGGCCGTCCGGGCCGCTGACCACCAGGTCGGCGTCGGCGGGCTCGCCGCCGGGGACCGCCGCCACCCCGACCGACCAGCAGGCCAGCAGCCAGACGGCGCTCTGCCAGTGGGCGGGCAGCAGCAGCGCGGCGCGGTCGCCCGGGCCGGCGTTCAGCTCGTCCTGGAGGAGGTTGGCGGTCTTGGCCACCCAGTTGTCGAAGGTCCGGGCGGAGAGCTCCACCCGTTCGCCGGTGGCGTCGTCGTAGAAGGTGACCAGCGGGGCCGCGGGATCGACTGAAGGAGTGCCACCTCGCAGGTATGCGTGCAGCAGCTCGACGGGGGTTCGGGCATCGGCAGCGAAAGGCGCAGTCATGGTGCGCCCCAGCCTACGGCCTTCGGGTGGGCGACCGGGAGGGGTGCCCGGGAGGGTGCGGGGCGGCGTGGCGGGCACGGAGATTTACCGTGAACATCCGTTTATGCGCATCTCTCTCCCGGCGGCCCTCCCCGCCGCCGTCCTCGCCGGCTGCACCGCCGTGCTACTCCTCCAGCCGGCCGCCACCGGTGCCCCGGCCGGCCCGGCCCCGCGGTACCGCACCTCGGCCGGCGGCGGCTCCGTCACCGCCCTGCCGCTGCCGGGCGGCAGGGCCATGCCCCCGAGCACCACCCGCCCGTTCGAGCTGCTCGGGGTCGGCTGGGACGGCCCGGCCGGCGCGCTCGCGGGCGGCTCCGTCCGGGTCCGCACCAGGGACGCCGCCACCGGGATCTGGACCGGCTGGCACACCCTGGAGGCGGACGGCGAGGACGGGCCGGACACGGCCTCGACGGACGCCGGGCCGCACGGCGCGACGGCCCCGCTCTGGACCGGGCGCAGCGACGGTGTCGCCGTCGAGGTCACCCCCGGCCCCGGCGGACTGCCGGCCGGCCTGCGGGTCGAACTGGTCGACCCCGGCGAGGGCGCCGCCCCCGCCACGGCCCGGACGCTGCCCGCCAGGCCGTCGGACGGGCACCAGGCCCCGGGGCCCGCCATCGTCACCCGGGCCGGCTGGGGCGCCGACGAGTCCCTGCGGGACCCGGACTTCGAGTACACCGGCCCGGTCCGGGCGGTCTTCGTCCACCACACCGCCAGCGCCACCGCGTACGACTGCGCGGACGCGCCCCGGGTGATCAGGGGCATCTACCAGTACCACGTGCAGACCAACGGCTGGCGGGACATCGGCTACAACTTCCTGGTCGACCGCTGCGGCACCGTCTACGAGGGCCGGGCCGGCGGCGCCGAGCTGCCGGTGCACGGCGCGCACACCCTCGGCTTCAACACCGACTCGGCGGGCGTCGCCGCGATCGGCACCTACGTCACCGACCTCCCCCCGCTGGCCCTGCTCGACGGCCTCGCCCGGACGGCCGCCTGGAAACTCGGCCTCACCGGCCAGGACCCGGCCGGCACCACCGAGCTGACCTCCACCTCCGACGGCAGTCTCTACCCCAAGGACACGGTGGTCACCTTCGACGCCATCTCCGGCCACCGCGACGCCTTCGCCACCGAGTGCCCCGGCTCCGCCCTCTACCCCCTCCTCCCCACCATCCGCTCCCACGCCGTGTACCTCCAGGCGCACTGACCCCGGCCCGTCGGCGGCTCCGCGCCCTACACCGGCCCCGGCCCGCGTCCGATCAGCGTCCGCAGCTCCGCGGTGAGCGCCCGCGCGAGGTCCGGCCGCAGGTCGTACCGGGCCGGGGTGTTCTGCAGCAGCGCGATCCGCCAGCCCGTCCCCGCGTTGACCGCGATCACCGTCTGCAGGGCGTTCAGCGCCGGATCGAGGTCCTCGGCGTCGTCCGGCACCAGCCCCGCGACGGCGTCCAGCTGGGCCACCCCCGGCCCCAGCCCCCGGATCCGCCGGACCTTGGCGACGTACTCGGGAGTGACGTGGTCCGCGAAGATCCGCCCCAGCTCGGCGGCGATCACCGAGCGGCCGCTGTGCCGGGTGCCGTCGAACCCGATCACCTCGCCGTCCTCGGCGAACGGCCCGGCGAAGGCCGCGCCGTCCCGCAGGTTCCAGCCCTCCAGCACCCGGTGGTAGAGCGCCCGGACGGCGCCCTCGTCCGCGGGGGACAGCTCCGGCAGCCGCGTATCGTTCATAACCCCATGGTCGGCGGAGAGCGAAGGAGGTGCACGGCGGTGACAGCCCCCGCGGCGACGAGCGAAGGCGCGGTACGCCGCTGGCGCCCCGGCTTCCCCCTGGACGCGGCCCGCACCCTGCTGCCGCTGCGCCGCGGCCCCGCCGACCCGGCGTACCGGACGACCGGCGACGGCGCGCTCTGGCGGGCCTCCCGCACCCCGGCCGGCATCGGCACCCTGCGCGTGCTGGCCCGCCCCGCCGAGGGCACGGTCGAGGCGAACGCCTGGGGCCCGGGCGCGGAGTGGCTGCTGGACAAGCTGCCGGTCCTGCTCGGCGCGGAGGACGACCCGGCCGGCCTGGTGCTCCCGCCCGGCCCGCTGCGCGACGCCCAGCGGCGGGTGGCCGGGGTCCGGCTGGCCCGGACGGGGCTGGTGATGGAGTCACTGGTGCCGGCGATCCTGGAGCAGAAGGTCACCACCAGCGAGGCGTACCGCGCCTGGCGGACGCTGCTGCGCGACTTCGGCACGCCGGCACCCGGTCCGGCCGAGGGCATGCGGGTGGCGCCGTCGGCCCGCGAGTGGGCGCTCGTCCCCAGCTGGGAGTGGCACCGCGCCGGCGTGGACCCGAAGCGCTCGGCGACGGTCGTGCGCGCGGTCCGGCTGGCCCCGCGGCTGGAGGAGGCCGCCGCGATGGACCACACCGAGGCCTTCGCCCGCCTCACCGCGGTGCCGGGCATCGGGATCTGGACGGCCGCCGAGACCCTCCAGCGCAGCAACGGCGACCCGGACGCGGTCTCGGTCGGCGACTACCACCTGCCCAACCTGGTCGGCTGGGCCCTGGCCGGCCGGCCCCGCAGCGACGACGCCCAGATGCTCGCGCTGCTGGAGCCCTACCGGCCCCATCGCCACCGCCTCTGCCGTCTCCTCCTCGCCACCGGCACCCACGCCCCCCGCTACGGCCCCCGCCTCACCCCCAACGACCACCGGGGGAGATGAGCGACCGCCGGGACGCGCTCCGGCTCCTGCCCCTACCGCACCTCGATGAAGGCGTCCGCGCTGCGGTCGGGGCGCTCGCGCGGGGGTTCGGCCGGGCGGCCGACGGCGATGGCGCCCATCGGGTCCCATCCGGCGGGGAGGTCGAGGGCCTCGCGGACGGTGTCGCGGCAGAACATGGTGGAGGAGACCCAGGCGGAGCCGTAGCCCTCGCCGGTGAGGGCGACCAGGAGGTTCTGCACGGCCGCGCCGATGGCGACGGTGAACATCTCGCGTTCGGCGGTGGCCCGGCGCCGGTCGGGGTAGTCGTGCGAGCCGTCCATCACCAGGCAGGGGACCACCAGGTACGGCGCGGCGCGCAGGACGTCGCCCCGGGCGGTGCGGCGGGCGATCCTGGCGTCGTCCCAGCCGTCGAGTTCGCGCAGGTCGCGCTGCCAGGCGGCGAGCATCGCGTCCAGCAGCACCGTCCGGGTCTCCGGCGACTCCAGCAGCACGAACCGCCAGGGCGTCGTGTGGTGCGGGGCGGGCGCGGTGACGGCGGCGGCGACGGCGCGGCGGACGGCGCCGGGGTCGACCGGTTCGGGGCCGAAGGCGCGGATGGTGCGCCGCAGGGTGACGGCCTGCCGCAGCGCCTCGGAGGTGCCGAGCCGGAACATGTCGTCGGCGGCGGGGCGGATCAGCGGCCGGGTGCCCTCGCCGTCCTCGGCGGTGACCAGGTGGCCGAGGCCGCGGACCACGGCGACCGGGGTGCCGGTGGCCTTGCCCTTCACCAGGTCGGCGGCGGCGGCGAGTTCGTCGGCCGTCGCGGTGACGGTGAGGGCCAGCTCGTTGCCGTGGGAGTCGGTGCGGCCCCGGTGGTCCTCCAGGACGGGCAGCCCGGCGGCGCCGATGGCGACGTCGGTGAGCCCGTTGCGCCAGGGCCGGCCGAAGGTGTCGGTGACGACGACGGCGAGCCGGCGGCCGGTGAGCTGCTGGAGGTGTGCCCGAAGGGCGCGGGCGGAGGCGTCCGGGTCCTCGGGCAGCAGCAGCACGGTGCCGGGGGCGGTGTTGGAGGCGTCGACGCCGGCGGCGGCCATCACCAGGCCGTTGCGGTTCTCGACGATCCGGGCCGGGCCGCGCCGGGCGACCACCCGGACGGTCTCGGCGTCGATCGCGGCCTCGCGGTCGGCGGCGTGCAGCAGCCGGCCCTCCGCCTTGCTGACGATCTTCGAGGTGACGAGCAGGATGTCGCCGTCCTCGTACGTGGCGGCCTTGGCGATGAGCCCGGCGAGGTCGGCACCGGCGTCGATCTCGGGCAGCCCCTCGACCGGCAGGATGTGCAGGCTCATGCGCCCGCCTCGCCGGACGCAGGGCTCGTGCCCCGAACGCTCACGCGCGGACCTGCTCGGCGAGCGCCAGCGCGGCCCGGGCCATCTCGGCGGTGGTGTCGACGTCCGTCATCAGCAGCGGGACGGCGCGGCAGGCGATCCCGCCGGCCTCGACGGCGGCGACCGCGGCCTCGTCGGCGGTGTCCACCAGCCAGCCGTCCAGCAGCGCGGAGCCGTAGTCCAGCGCGACGGCCTCCGCGGTGGCCTCGACGCCGACGGCGGCGAGCACCTTGTCGGCCATGCCGCGCACCGGCGCCCCGCCGATGATCGGGGAGAGCCCGACCACCGGTGCGGAGGCGGCGGCGACCGCGGCCCGGATGCCGGGGACGGCGAGGATGGTGCCGATCGAGACGACCGGGTTGGACGGCGGGAAGAGGATCACGTCGGCGGCGGCGATGGCCTCCAGCACGCCGGGCGCGGGCTTGGCGGTGTCCGCGCCGACCGGGATGATCGCCTCGGCGTCGACGGCGGCGTGCAGCCGGACCCAGTACTCCTGGAAGTGGACGGCCCGGGTCCCGTCCCCGTCCGTGATCTTCACGTGTGTCTCGACCCGGTCGTCGCTCATCGGCAGCAGCCGGACGCCCGGCTTCCAGCGCACGCAGAGCGCCTCGGTGACCTGGCTGAGGGTGTACCCGGCGGTGAGCATCTGGCTGCGGACGAGGTGGGTGGCGAAGTCGCGGTCGCCGAGCCCGAACCACTCGGGCCCGACGCCGTACTCCTTCATCTCGGCCTTGATCGACCAGGTCTCGTCGGTCCGGCCCCAGCCCTGCTCCTCGTGGATGCCGCCGCCGAGGGTGTACATGACGGTGTCGAGGTCGGGGCAGACCTTCAGACCGTAGAGGTGGATGTCGTCACCGGTGTTGCCGATGACGGTGATCTCGTCCTCCGGACCGATGGCCTCCCGGAGTCCGCGCAGGAAACGCGCTCCGCCGATCCCGCCTGCCAGTGCCACGATGCGCATGCGCCCATCCTGCCACGGCCCGACAGGTCGTCAGCCCGACCCTCGACCGACCGCCGGCGCGCCCGCCGTCAGCGGGCCTCGGCCTGCTCCTGCGGGTGCTGCTCGGGGACGGCGGTGCCGCCGTACTGGTTCATCTCGGTCAGGCCCGGCGTGTAGAGGTGGATGGAGACGGCGGGCTCCAGCGCGCCGTTGACCACCTCGTGCAGGTAACCGGAGGAGAAGACCCGCTGCCCGCCGGGCCTGAGGGTGCGGGCGCCTTCGCCCGCGTGGGTGAGGGAGCGCTCGATCAGCTCGCCCTGGACGACGGTCATCACCCCGGAGGAGACGCCGTGGTCGTGGAACCCGCTGCTCTGGCCGGGCAGCCAGCTGAGCAGCCAGACCTCGTAGCCGGGGCCGGTCTCCAGGCGGGAGTACCAGCGGGTGAGCGCGTCGTAGCGGACCAGCGGCTCCCATCCTGCGCGGTCGGCGGCGATCTCGCGGACCAGTCGGGCGTAGCCGGCGACGGTGGTGGGGTGGCTGGGCAGGTCGGTGCGGGCCAGGTGCGGGAAGGCGAGCGGGTCGCCGGCGATGGAGACGTCGCTCAGGCCGTCGGCCCACGCCTGACCGGGGTGCACGGTCTGCGCGGGGTGAACGGCGCGGGCGGGTGCGGAGGGAGGGGCGGTCGGGGCGAGGCCACGGTGGGCCGGCTTGTTGCGGTCGCGGTTCCGCTTGCGGATGCGGGTCATTCGCACGGGGTCGTCCTCGGAGTACGGCTGGTTCGTCGGGGGATCAGCCGGATCCGGGATGTCCTGGGGCGGGAATCGCGGGCGGCCTCTGTGCTTCCTGGGCGGCGCGCGGTGGGACGCGGGCGCCTAGATACAGCAGGAACAGAGGCGACAACAAGAGTTCGCGGCAGGGCGAAGCGTGGAACCGCTCCGGGTGCTGGCCAACTCTGACATGGGGGAAAGGAGACCGCATGCGGGAGGCCGGTGTCAAGCCCGGAGCTGGGGCATTCGGGCGGGTTAGGTCATGAAGTACCCGATGGGGTGATAAATCACCCTCTATGTTTCGATGGGAAGATCGCCGGGAAGGCACGCCGATGACCGGCCTGTGACGGTGACTGCGCGTCACTCGGCGGCAGGTTGCGAATGGTTCGATGCCATCCGGGCATTAAGTCTGATGTGTCCGAATATGTACACTATTCGTAACGGCTTGGTGCCGGGGAGTGAATCCTGGCCCCAATACCAGAGCTCGGCTTGACTGGGCCAGAGTGACGCAACTGTAATTTCACTCGTGTCGTCAGCCGCACGAGGCAACGGCAACCACGGGGACGCCAAATAGGGGCAGAGGAGGCGCGCCACATGAGCGAGCTCTTTGAGCTGTTGATCGGTGACGGCATCGAGGAGGAAGAAGAGGAACTCGGCTGGCAGGAGCGCGCGCTGTGCGCCCAGACCGACCCCGAGTCCTTCTTCCCGGAGAAGGGCGGCTCCACCCGCGAGGCCAAGAAGGTCTGCCTCGCCTGTGAGGTCCGCTCCGAGTGCCTGGAGTACGCCCTCGCCAACGACGAGCGGTTCGGTATCTGGGGCGGCCTCTCCGAGCGTGAGCGCCGTCGGCTCAAGAAGAGCGCGGTCTGAGCGGGTCGGCCCCTGACCCTGCTGACCCTCCGACAACCACACAGCTGTTACGGGCGCCTCACCGCGGTGGTGGGGCGCTTTCGTGTTCCCGGGCCCGTACAGGCGTCCCCGGCGTCCGCCGTCCACAGCCTCTCCATGGACACCGCGGACAAAGGCGCCATCCGGAGCCGTTAGTGTGGTGCGCCATCCGGTTGCCGTTCACCGGCTGTGTCCACCGAGAACTGGGGCCCGCGCACTCGATGACCGTCTACAGCCACCAGAGCGGCTTCACCGCTGCCAGGCCGCCCGCCTATCCGCGTCACCTGGTCACCGCCGTGATCGTCTCGCACGACGGCGCCCGCTGGCTGCCGCAGGCCCTGGCCGGCCTGCTCGGCCAGGACCGCCAGGTCCAGCGGGTGCTCGCCGTCGACACCGGCTCCACCGACAACTCCCCGCAGCTGCTCGCCAAGGCGCTCGACGACTTCGGCCACGCCGACGGGATGCCGGACGGCGGCCCGATCATTCTCGGCCGCCGGGCCGGCTTCGGCACCGCCGTCGGCGAGGCCGTCTTCAACAGCCCGCCGCTGCGGCCCGAGGACCTGCCGTACCGGCTCGACCCCTCCGGGTACGACCCGGTCACCGGCGGCTGGGACGACTTCGGCGACCCGCTCGGCCACGAGGACGACCTCGGCCGCGGCGGCCCCCGCGAGACCCAGCCGGTCGAGTGGCTCTGGCTCCTGCACGACGACTGCGAACCGCAGACCGATGCGCTGCGCCGGCTGCTCCAGGTCGCCGACTCCACCCCCAGCGCCGCCGTCGTCGGCCCCAAGCTGCGCAGCTGGTACGACCGCCGCCAGCTGCTCGAGGTCGGCGTCAGCATCGCCCGCTCCGGCCGCCGCTGGACCGGCCTGGACCGCCGCGAGCAGGACCAGGGCCAGCACGACCAGGTCCGTCCGGTGCTCGCCGTCTCCACCGCCGGCATGCTGGTGCGCCGCGACGTCTTCGAGGAGCTCGGCGGCTTCGACAAGGCGCTGCCGCTGATGCGCGACGACACCGACTTCTGCTGGCGGGTCAACGCCGCCGGCCACCGCGTCGTCATCGCCCCCGACGCGGTGCTGCGGCACGCCGAGGCGGCCAGCCGCGAGCGCCGCGTCATCGACTGCGGCCCCACCCACCCGCACCGGGTGGACAAGGCCGGCGCCGTCTTCACCCTCCTCGCCAACTCCAAGGGCCTGCTCTTCCCCTACGTCCTGCTCCGGCTGGTGCTCGGGACCCTGCTGCGGGTCGTCACCAACCTGCTCGGCAAGGACCCGAAGCAGGCCTTCGACGAACTGGCCGGCCTGAGCCACGAACTGGTCCGGCTGCCGCGGCTGCTGGCCGCCCGCAAACGACGGGCCCGGCTGCGGGCCGCCGACGCGCTGGACGACCGGACGCTCTTCCCCGCGCCGGGCGCGACCGCCCGGCTCGCCGTCGAGGGTGTGATCAGCTCCCTCGGCATAGGGGGCGCCGACGACTCCGGGGCCGGCCGCCACGGCTCGGTCGAGGCCGGGCCGGGCGACGAGGACACCGAGGACCTGGTCGTCGAGCAGTTCGCGCTGATCAAGAAGCTGGCCCGGCGCCCGGCACCGGTGCTCTTCGCCGCCCTGCTGGTCTTCGCCCTGGTCGCCTGCCGCGGCCTGCTCGGCGGCGGCGAGCTCTTCGGCGGCGCGCTGCTGCCCGCCACCGGCGGTGCCGGCGGCCTCTGGTCGATGTACGCGGACGCCTGGCACCCCGTCGGCACCGGCTCCACCGCCGCCGCGCCGCCGTACCTCGGCATGCTGTCGGTGCTCTCCTGGATGCTGTTCGACCACGCCGACCTCGCGGTCACCCTGCTGGTCGTCCTCTCGGTGCCGCTCGCCGCCGTCAGCGCCTACCTGGTCTCCCGGCCGCTGCTCGACTCCAAGCTCGTCCGCGCCTGGGCCAGCGCCACCTACGCGCTGCTGCCCGCCGCCACCGGCGCGCTCGCCCAGGGCCGGATCGGCACCGCCGTGCTGGCCGTGCTGCTGCCGCCGCTGGCCCGCGCGGCCGCCATCTCCGCCGGCCTCGGCATCCGCGCCGAGAGCGCCGCCAAGGGCGCCCGGCCCGGCTGGCGGCCCGTCTGGATGGCCGTCCTCCTGCTCACCCTGGCCACCGCGTTCGTCCCGCTGGTCTGGGCGCTGGCCGTACCGCTCTGCCTGGCCGTGCTGGCCGCCGCGGTGGTGCGCGGCGGGGCGTTCGGCTCCGGCGCGCAGGCGCTGCGCCTGCTCGGGCTGCGCGTCCTGGTGATCCTCGCGGTGCCCGTGCTGGTGCTCGCGCCCTGGTCGCTGCAGGTGCTGTCGCACCCGCAGCGGCTGCTGCTGGAGGCCGGCCTGCCCGGCCTGCACGGCGGCGACGCGAGCGCGCTCGGCCTGGTGCTGGTCAACCCGGGCGGTGCCGGGGTGCCGCCGGTCTGGCTCTCGGCAGGCGTGGTGCTCGCCGCGCTGGCCGCCCTGCTGCGCGCCGACCGCCGCCGCGCGGTGCTCGCCGCCTGGGGCGCCGCCGGGGCCTCCATGGTCTTCGCGGTCGCCGTGGCCGGTACCTCGGTGACCCCCGCCTCCGGCGGCCCGGCCGTGCCCGCCTGGGCCGGCCCGGCCTCCCTGCTCGCCGGTATCGCCCTGCTCGCCGCCGCCGCGATCGGCGCCGACGGCGCCAACGCCCGCGTGGCCGGCATCGCCTTCGGCTGGCGCCAGCCGGTCGCCGCCCTGGTGGTGGCCGCCGCCGTGCTCGCCCCGCTGGGCACCGGCCTCTGGTGGGCCGTCACCGGCGCCGACGGCCCGCTGCACCGGTCGCAGGCCGCCCAGGTGCCCGCGTTCATCGCCGAGGAGGCCGGCACCACCGACCGTGCCCGCACCCTCGTCGTCACCGGTGACCCGAAGGGCGGCTCCGTCCGCTACACCCTGGTGCGCGGCGCCGGGCTGACACTCGGCCAGGCCGAGTCCACGGTGGACCCGGAGACCGGGACCATCGCGGGCCTGAACAAGGTGGTCGGCAGCCTGCTGGCCGGCTCCGGCGCCGACCAGGCCGGCGCGCTCACCGGCTACGGCATCGCCTACGTGCTGGTGGACCGGCCGGCGATCGCCGCCTTCAAGGACGTCCTGGACACCACCCCCGGCCTGGTCAAGGCCAACCAGGACGACGGCGCCGCACTCTGGCAGGTCAACGGCGCCCCGGCGGCCCGTGCCCTGATCACCGCCCCCGGCGCCACGGCGGTCGTGGTCCCCTCCGGCGAGCGCGACCTCGACGCCACCGTCCCGGCCGGCCCCGAGGGCCGGGTGCTCCGCCTCGCCGAGGCCGCCGCCCCGGAGTGGAAGGCCACTCTGGACGGCACCGCGCTGGAGACCACCACCGTCGACGGCTGGGCACAGGGCTTCAAGCTCCCGGCCGGCGGCGGCAAGCTGGTCGTCACCCGCGAGGGCGGCTTCCTGCACACCGGCTGGATCTGGGCGCAGCTGCTGCTCGGCCTGACCCTCCTGGTGCTGGCCCTGCCCGGCCGCCGCAGCCACAAGGACGACGACCTGCCCGAGGAGGTGGTCGCCGCCGCCGCGCTGGCCGCCGCCGCCCAGGCGCAGGCGCCCGCCCCCGGCAGCCGCCGGGCCCGCCGGATGGCCGAACGCGAGGGCGGCGAGGGCGGCGACGGGGACGGCGGCGTGTACGAGGGGCGGCCGGGCGCGATCCCGGCGCAGCCCGCCGGCGACCCGCCGGTCGAGGCGGTCCGGGCGGCCGCCGCCGTCCAGGAGAGCGAGCCGTACGCCGACCCGTACCAGGGCTACCAGCAGGCCGACCCGTACAGCTACGACCCGTACACCGCCCAGCAGCCGGTGGCCGCGCCCTACGGCGGCCAGGGGTACGGCCCCGACGGCTACCCGCAGCAGCAGGCCTACCCGCAGCAGGGCGGCCAGCCCGGTTACGAGCAGTACCCGCAGGACCAGCAGTACGGCTACGACCCCTACCAGCAGGACGGTCAGCAGCCCTGGGTGCCGGGGCAGCCGCAGGGCGAGGTCTACTACGACCCCAATGCCCCGCACGACCCGCAGGATCCCGACCATCCCCACGGGCCGGGCCGGTACCCGCACCACCACGGATCGGGGAGCTGACCCGCGATGAAGAAGCCCGCGTTCAAGAAGAAGCCGCAGGACCAGGCCGGCGCCGTGCCGGCGGACGCCGCCGGGTTCTCCGCAGGCCCGGCGGCACCCGGGCCCGACGGCGCCCCCCGGTCGTCCGGCGGGACGAGGACCACCCAGTCGCTGCTGGCCGCCGCGGCCGTGCTCGCCGTGGTGTTCGGCATCGCCGAGCTGCGCCCGCCGGCCGCACCGGCCGGTGCCGACCGGGGCGGCGTCGCCAGCTCGGCGCAGGTCGAGCGGACGGCCGCGGTATGCCCGCAGCCGCTCCAGGGCCTGACCGGCTCCACCAGCCTCACCGCCTACACCCCGCCCGGCGGCACGGCCGGCGCGGACGGAGCGGCCACCGGGGCCGGCTGGATCACCGACGCGGCCGCCCCCGCCACCCCGCCGACCGCGGCGCCCTCGGCGCCGCCGTCCGCCGCCGCGCCCCCGGCCCCGGCGCCGTCCGCGTCCGGCGCGCCCGCCCCCGACAAGGGCGGCGCACCCTCCGACGCCCGGCTGTCCCTGGCCAAGCCCGGCACCCCGGTCACCGGCCCCGCGGCCAACGGCGACACCGCGCCCGGCGCCGGCGCGGTCGCCAACGGCGCCCTCGCGCCCGGTTTCACCGTCACCCAGACCACCACCGTCACCGAGCAGCGCGGGTTGGGCCTGTCCGGCATCACCTGCACCCCGGCCGGCACCAGCTTCTGGTTCGCCGGCGCCAGCACGGCCGGCGACCGCACCGACTACGTCAGCCTCGTCAACCCCGAGGCCACCGCCGCCGTCGTCGACATCAAGCTGTACGGCGACAAGGGCCTGATCGAGAACGACGCGGCCAACAGCATCACCGTTGCCGCCGGCAGCTCGCAGTCCGTCCTGCTGCCGACCATCAGCAAGGGCCAGGTCGCCGACCTCGCCGTGCACGTGGTGGCCCGCACCGGCCGGGTCGGCGCCGCCCTGCACGCGGCCGACGGCAGCAAGGGCGCCGACTGGGTGCCCGCCTCGGCGGACCCGGCGGCCACCCAGGTGCTCCCCGGGCTGCCCGCCGACACCGCCGGCGCCCGCCTGGTGGTCTGGGCGCCGCCGGAGGACGACGCCGACCTGAAGATCGAGCTCTCCGGCAAGAACGGCTGGTTCACCCCGGCCGGCAACGAGTCGATCCACGTCAAGGCCGGCATGGTGGCCGCCGTCGACCTCGGCAAGATCACCCGCGACGAGGTGGCCGGCCTGCGGCTGTCGCCCAGCGACACCAAGCACCCCACCCCGGTCGTGGCCGGCCTGCGGATCGACCGCGCGGGCCAGAACGGCAAGTCCGACGCGGCCTGGCTGGCCGGCACCGTCCCGGTCGGCGCCCGCGCCACCGTGGCCGACAACCGGGGCGGAGGCGCCAGCACGCTGTTCCTCACCTCCGCCGGCGAGGCCGCCACGGTCAAGGTCACCTCCTCGGCCGGCACCGGCGGCGGAACCCCGGTCAGCAAGGACGTCCAGCTGCCGGCCGGCGGCACGGTCGCCATCCCGGCGCCCGAGCCCGGCGGGCTGAACGGCAGCTTCGCGCTCACCGTGGAGACCGTCTCCGGCGGGCCGGTCATGGCTGCCCGGATGCTCGCGATCCCCGCGAAGGACGTTCCGATGTTCACCGTCCAGGCGCTGCGCGACGACCGCAGCAGCGTCAAGGTCCCGCAGGCCTCCCAGGACCCGGGCGTCGTGCTGCGCTGACCCGCCGACGACGAAGGGGCGGTACCCGGGCTTCCGGGTACCGCCCCTTCGTCGTCACACCTGCGCGTCGCCGCGTCAGTCCTCGTCGTAGCGGGGGTCGATGGCGTCCGGCGACAGCCCCAGCAGCTCCGCCACCTGCTCGATCAGGACCTCGTGCACCAGCGCCGCGCGGTCCTCCCGCGACTTCGCCCGGATCTCCACCGGCCGCCGGTACACCACGATCTGGCTCTTGCGCCCCTGCTGCCCCGGCGACACCCGGCCCAGCGGCACCCCGCCGTCCGCGTCCGGGCCGTCCGCTTCGTGCAGCGGCACCTCCTGGACGGCGAACTCCACCTCGATCAGCTGCGGCCAGCGCCGTTCGAGACGCTCCACCGACTCGCGCACGTAGTCGTCGAACAACTCGGAGCGGGTGAGCGAGATCGGCACCTGCGGAGGCGCCAGCGGGCCGCGCAGACCCCGGCCGTGCCGGTCGCGGTGCCGGGGACGGCGCGAAGGTCCCGTCGATGACTGCGGTGCAGAGCTGTCCATATCACTGCCGAGGGTAGTCCTTGGACGGTCGGAAGTGGACCACCCCGGCGCCGAATCGCCCGGGGCGGAGGGGGCGCGCATGAGCGAGCGGACCGAGCAGATCACCGGGGGTGCGCCTTGCGCGACGCGCCCGCCGACCGCGGCGAGGGGGGTGTCGAAGGCGCGCCGAGCGCGACACGGCACACCCTCCGGACAGGCGGTCTTCGCTCCCCGGCGAGGAGTGCTGTACCGTCCACCCTCGTGAGCTCTGTACGTCGTTGTTCGCGGACCGCGTGCGGCCGACCGGCCGTCGCGACGCTGACGTACGTCTACGCGGACTCCACCGCCGTCCTCGGCCCCCTCGCGACCTACGCCGAGCCGCACTGCTACGACCTGTGCGCCGAGCACGCCGAACGCCTCACCGCCCCGCGCGGCTGGGAGGTCGTCCGGCTCGCCGCCGAGGCCGGCCCGCTGCGCCGCAGCAGCGACGACCTCGAAGCGCTCGCCAACGCCGTCCGCGAGGCCGCCCGCCCGCAGACCCCCCGTCAGGGCCGCGGCCCCGAGGGCGAGTCGACCGAGGCCGGCCGCCGCGGGCACCTGCGGGTGCTGCGCTCGCCCGACAACTGAGCCCGACGACTCAGCCCCGACGCTCAGCCCCGCCCGGGCCCGCCCCACCCGCTCGAACCCCGCCCCACCCCTGCCGCGGACCGGCCGTCCGCCGCCTCCCGGTACGCTGCCCCCCTGTCCGGGCACCGACCGGTGCCGTACTCGGACGTATCGTGACCATGGGCGACCAGCCCGCCGATCAGACAGAGAACCAGGGTGGAGCCGCAGTGCGCGACCTCAAGCAGCTCGTGAAGGCGTACGACGTACGAGGCGTGGTCCCGGACCAGTGGGACGAGAGCCTCGCGCGCGCCTTCGGCGCCGCGTTCGTGCAGGTCACCGGAGCGTCCGCGATCGTGGTCGGCCACGACATGCGGCCCTCCTCCCCGTCGCTCAGCCGGGCCTTCGCCGAGGGCGCCGCCGCGTACGGCGCCGATGTGGTCGAGATCGGCCTCTGCTCGACCGACCAGCTGTACTACGCCAGCGGCAAGCTCGACCTGCCCGGCGCGATGTTCACCGCCAGCCACAACCCGGCCCAGTACAACGGCATCAAGCTCTGCCGGGCCGGCGCCGCCCCGGTCGGCCAGGACACCGGCCTCTCCGAGATCCGCGAGCTGGTCGAGTCCTGGACCGGCGAGGACGACACCGTCACCGTCCCGGCGCTCGACGTCAAGCCCGGCGGGCTGTCCGCCCAGGACACCCTGCGCGGCTACGCCGACCACCTGCTCGGCCTGGTCGACCTCACCGCGATCCGCCCGCTCAAGGTCGCCGTCGACGCCGGCAACGGCATGGGCGGCCACACCGTGCCGACCGTCTTCGACGGCCTGCCGATCGAGCTCGTCCCGATGTACTTCGAGCTGGACGGCACCTTCCCCAACCACGAGGCCAACCCGCTCGACCCCAAGAACCTGGTCGACCTCCAGGCCAAGGTGCGCGAGGTCGGCGCCGACATCGGTCTCGCCTTCGACGGTGACGCCGACCGCTGCTTCGTCGTCGACGAGCGCGGCGAGCCGGTCTCCCCGTCCGCGATCACCGCGCTGGTCGCCGCCCGCGAGATCGCCCGCGCCCGGGCCGCCGGCGAGGACGAGCCGACCATCATCCACAACCTGATCACCTCCTGGACCGTCCCCGAGGTGGTCCGCGAGCTCGGCGGCAAGCCCGTCCGCACCCGGGTCGGCCACTCCTTCATCAAGCAGGAGATGGCCGAGACCGACGCGGTCTTCGGCGGCGAGCACTCCGCGCACTACTACTTCCGCGACTTCTGGCGCGCCGACACCGGCATGCTGGCCGCCCTGCACGTGCTGGCCGCCCTCGGCGGGCAGCCGGGCACCCTCTCGGCGCTCACCGCCGAGTACGACCGGTACGCCGCCTCCGGCGAGATCAACAGCACCGTCGCCGACCAGGCCGACCGCTCCGCCGCCGTCCGCGCCGCCTACGCCGGCCTGGAGGGCACCACGGTGGACGAGCTCGACGGCCTCACCGTGGCCGGTCCGGACTGGTGGTTCAACCTGCGCGCCTCCAACACCGAGCCGCTGCTGCGCCTCAACGTCGAGGCCAAGGACCCGGCGAGGATGGCCGAGCTGCGCGACGGCGTCCTCGCCATCGTCCGCGCCTGACGGACGCGGTCCGGGCGCGGCCCGGACGTACGCGACCTCGCGCACGCGCCTGACGCACGCCCGTGGTGCCCCGGCCGGTAGGGTTTCCTCTCGGCCGGGGCACCGCCGTGCCACCCTCCGACCCCGCCACCCGAGACTGGGAGCCCGAACGCCATGAAGCTCGAATCCTTCCTGCTGGAGATCCTGGTCTGCCCGCAGTGCCGGGCCGCGCTCACCGAGGGCGGCACCGAGGACCACCCCGAGCTGGTCTGCACCGCCGAGAGCTGCGGCCTGGCCTACCCCGTCCGCGACGGCATTCCGGTGCTGCTGGTGGACGAGGCCCGCCGCCCGGCCTGATCCTTGGGCCGGACACCCGCACCCGCACCCCGACCCCGCAGCCCTCAGCGCCCAGCCAGCAGCCGGAGGCCCGCCGCATGCTCGACGACACCCTGCTCGACGACCCGGCCGCCCTCCAGCGCGCCGACCACGACCGCGCCCTGCTCGCCCTGGCCGGTGCCGGTGCCCGGGTGCGCACCGCGCTGCGGCTCGCCGACACGGCCGGCCTCGACCGGCTGCGTCCCGACGGGCGCCCGCGCGCGGTGCTGGTCGCCGGCCACGGCAGTGCTCTGACGGCGGCCGAGATCCTCGCCGTCCTGGCCGGCACCGCCGTCCTGGTCTCCCCGCTGGGGCCCACCGACGCCACGTACGTCCCGCGCACCGACCGGGCCGCCGCCCCGCCCGTCTTCACCGCCGGACTGGCCTGGCAGCTCCCCGGCTGGGCCGGGCCGCTCGACCTGCTGGTCGTCAGCTCCGCCGACGGAGGGGAGCAGGGCCTGATCGCGCTCGCCGAGCAGGCGTACGCCCGCGGCTGCGCCATCGTGGTCACCGCCCCGGCCGGCAGCCCGCTCGCCGAGGCCGCCCTCCAGGTGCGCGCGCTGCCGCTGCCGTACGTCCCGCCGAACCTGCCCGACGACGGCACGCCGCCGCCCGGCCCGGCCGCCGAGCCCGACCTGCCGGCCGAGGACCCGGCCGCGCTCTGGGCCCACCTCACCCCGCTGCTCGCGCTCACCCAGAAGCTCGGCGTCACCCAGCTCCCGTACGACGCGCCCGCCGCCACCGCCGACCTGCTGGACGCGGCCGCCGTCCGCTGCCGGCCGGACGCCGCCGCGTACACCAACCCGGCCAAGGGCCTGGCCGCCCGGCTGGCCGGCACCGTCCCGCTGCTCTGGGCCGAGGGCCCGGTGGCCGGGGCGGTCGCCGCCCGGTTCGCCGCCCAGCTGGCCGAGCGGGCCGGCCGTCCGGCGTTGGCCGGGCAGCTGCCGCAGGTGCTCACCGCGCACCGCGGCATGTTCACCGGGCAGCTCGGCGCGGGCGCCGACCCCGAGGACTTCTTCCGCGACCGGGTCGACGAGCCGGACCCGCTGCACCTCCAGGTGCTGCTGCTGCGGCACGTCCCCGGCACCTCGGGCGGGCCGCCCGACGAGGAGACGGGCCCGGCCGAGGTGCCGGCCGAGGACGAGGGCCCGCGCAGCTTCGGCGCCGCCCGGGCGCACCGGCTGGCCGCCGCCCACGGCGTCCGGCTCACCGAGTACGCCAGCGCCCGGCCCGACCCGCTGCATGCGCTCGCAGACCTGGTCGCGCTGACCGACTTCGCCGCCGTGTACCTGGGGCTCGCGGCAGCGCAGTCCTGAGCCCGGGGGCGGAGGCCCGGTACCGTATGCGCTCGACAACGACTGAGCGCGGGCTGAACGGCCCCCGGCGGAGGGACCCACCCGAGCATGAGCACCGAAGGCGGTACCAAGGCCCTGGTCGCGGCCCTGTCCGCGAACCTGGGCATCGCGGTCGGCAAGTTCGTGGCCTTCGCGTTCTCCGGCTCGTCCTCGATGCTGGCCGAGGGCGTCCACTCGCTGGCCGACTCGGGCAACCAGGTGCTGCTGCTGGTCGGCGGCAAGCGCTCGCAGCGCAGGGCCACCCCGGAGCACCCGTTCGGCTACGGGCGCGAGCGCTACATCTACGCCTTCCTGGTCTCGATCGTGCTGTTCAGCGTCGGCGGCATGTTCGCCCTCTACGAGGGCTACGAGAAGATCGCCCACCCGCACGAGCTGGACAACTGGTACTGGCCGGTCGGCGTGCTGCTCCTGGCCATCGGCCTGGAGGCCTGGTCCTTCTTCACCGCCTACCGCGAGGCCGTCAAGGACAAGGGCGTGCACGGCTGGCCCGCCTACATCCGCCGGGCCAAGGCGCCGGAGCTGCCGGTCGTCCTGCTGGAGGACACCGGCGCGCTGATCGGCCTGGTGCTGGCGCTGTTCGGCGTCGGCCTGACCGCGATCACCGGGGACGGCGTCTGGGACGGCATCGGCACCCTGTCCATCGGTGTGCTGCTGATCGCCATCGCGATCGTGCTGGTGCTGGAGACGAGGTCGCTGCTGATCGGCGAGTCCGCCCACCCCGAGGTGGTGGCCGAGATCCGCGACGCCCTGGTCGACCACGACACCGTCACCCGCGTCATCCACATGCGCACCATGCACCTCGGCCCGGAGGAGCTGCTGGTCGCCGCGAAGATCGCGGTCAACGCGGAGGACACCGCGGCGCAGGTGGCCGCCGCGATCGACGCCGCCGAGGTGCGCGTCCGGCGGGCCGTCTCGATCGCCCGCGTCATCTACCTGGAGCCGGACATCTACAGCGCCGAGAAGGAGGCCGCGGGCGACGACCCGTACGCCACCCCCGGCGGTCCGGTGCCGGGCGCGCACTGAACCCGGCACGCACAGGCTCCTTCGAGCCGGGGTGCGGCGGCCGAATCCGGTCGTACCGGGCCGGTGCGCGGGGCCGCCGGTGTAGATTCGTCACCAGAGCCAGAACGTCGCTGCTGATGGCGGTCGATCGGTGGTCCCGTGCCCGCGAGGGTGCGCGCCGGTCGAGGGAGAGAGGTCCTCCGACGGTATGTGCCGAGCAGCAGGGAGCCGGTCCCACCGCGGACGGCCGATCCGGCGTTGCCGCGCACCCGTGCGGCCCGCCGTGCTGTGACGCACCCTGAGGACCTTGGCCATGCCCCACCCCATCAGCGAGGAGCAGACGCATGTCGACCGACATCACCGGTGACTTCAAGGTTGCCGACCTTTCCCTGGCGCCGTTCGGGCGCAAGGAGATCCAGCTGGCCGAGCACGAGATGCCCGGCCTGATGTCCATCCGTGCGGA
>NZ_JBVINN010000062.1:0-38300 GCF_055579305.1 Kitasatospora sp. NPDC032757
GGGTGGCGTCCCCCCCAGAAAGGGGGGGGTAGGCCCCTACGTTGGGTTTGCCCTGGGATTGGGGGCCGTGGGGTGGGTGGGTTTTTTGGATCCGGCGGGGGGGGTGGGCTCCCGCACGCGTGCGGGAGCCCACTCCGGATCGCGGTCAGCCGTTGGCGAGGGCCTGGAGGCGGTCGTAGGCGCCGTTGAAGAGGTTCTGGTCGCCGGGGAAGGTGCCGGAGTCGGCGTACTGCCAGAAGGTCTGGTAGCCCCAGCCGTTGGGGAGGGTGCCGACGCCGGAGGCGTAGCGGGCTATCCAGAGCGGGTTGGTGGTGCCGAAGCCGCCGTTGTTGCCCGTGCACTGGCTCCACCAGTTGGTGGTGGTGTAGATGGTGGGGTAGCGGCCGGTGCGGGTGTGGACGGTGTTGCTGAAGGACCGGATCCAGCTGACCATCGCGCTCTGGCTGAGGCCGAAGCAGGTGGCGCCGTAGGGGTTGTACTCGATGTCGAGGGCGGGCGGGAGGGTCTTTCCGTCGCGGGACCAGCCGCCGCCGTGGTCGACGAACCAGTTGGCCTGGGCGGTGCCGGAGGAGCGGTCCGGGAGGGCGAAGTGGTAGGCGCCGCGGATCAGACCGGCGTTGTAGGAGCCGTTGTACTGCTGGGCGAAGTACGGGTTGGTGTAGGTGGTGCCCTCGGTGGCCTTGACGTAGGCGAAGCGGGCGCCGTTGGCCTTCACCGAGGACCAGTTGACGTTGCCCTGGTAGCTGGCGACGTCCAGCCCGGGGGTCTGGGTGGCGGCGAGGGCGAAGATGCCCGCGGTGCTTGCTCTGCCCTCGTGGGCCGCGACGGTGGAGCCGGCGAAGTCGAGGTCGGGGTGGATGGGCGGGAGGTGCCGTGCGGCCTGCTCGGCAACCTCGGAGGGGGCCGGCTCGGCCGCGTACGCGGGCGCGGCGGCGCCCGTGACGAGTGCGGCCGCGGCGGCGAGCGCGGCGACGACGGGGAGTCTGCGGGACTTCGGTGTCCCGGTGGTACCGGTGGGGCTGGCGGAGCGGGAAGTGCTGAACATGAACACTCCTCTGGTCCGGTGCTGGTGACCCGTGGATGGCGGTACAGCCGGTGTGGCCCGGCCGGGAGCAGACTAGCCATGTACCCGCCAGCCTGACCAGGTATCCCGGGTCACATCCTGAACCACCGTCACATCTGTGTGGTTACCGGCAGGTTGGCCCGGAAGGTCCCGCCCCGCGGTCGGCTGGCCGCGGGCTCCGGTTCCGGCCCGTGCCGGGCCCCTGGGCGGCTGTGGCACGATGCCGGGAGCCGGCCGCCGGAGCCCGCCGCCCGCTGGAGAGAAGAGGACCCCCGTGCCCGACACCACCCGAGACGCCGCCCAGCCCGAGCCGGGCGGCCTCGCCTTCCGCGCTGCCAGCGTCGCCGACGTGCCCGCCCTGGTCGAGCTGATCGAGTCCGCCTATCGCGGCGAGACCAGCCGGGCCGGCTGGACCACCGAGGCGGACCTGCTGGGCGGGCAGCGCACGGACGTCGAGAACGTCACCGCCGCCGTCACCCACGCCGACGGCGTGGTCCTGATCGCCGAGCACGCCGGCGAGCTGCTCGCCTGCTGCCAGCTGGAGCGCCGGGGTGAGCACGCCTACTTCGGGATGTTCTCGGTCCGCCCGGGCCGCCAGGGCGGCGGCGTCGGCCGGGCGGTGCTGGCGGAGGCCGAGCGGTTCGCGGCGGAGGAGTGGGGCGCCGTCGAGCTGGAGATGACGGTGATCGAGCAGCGCGCCGACCTGATCGCCTGGTACGAGCGCCGGGGCTTCTCCCGCACCGGGGTCCACTCCCCGTTCCCGTACGGCGACGAGCGTTTCGGCATCCCGCTCCGCCCCGACCTGCGGTTCGAGAAGCTGATGAAGAAGCTTACTCGACGGTAGGTTTGAGGATTCGTCAATGCTGACCTGCGGCAACGTGGAGATGTCACACCTCGTTCATGATTGGTCTAGGCCAATGTGAGAGGCTGGCGGACGAACGGTCACGTTCCGTCCTGCCCAGGGGGGCCATTTCCGCATGCCCGCACTCCATGGCACCGCCATGCCCGCAACCGACACCGCTCCGCCCGCCACCGGCGCCACCCGTCCGGCGATCGAGGCGGCTCGTCCCGCGATCGACGCCACCCGTCCGGCTGCCGCCGTCGCCCTTCCCGCCTCCGCCCCAGCTGTCTCTACCGGTGCCGTCGTGCGCGGCCCCGCCGCTGCCGGAAGCCCGTCCGCGGGCGGTGCGCAGCGTCTGCCCAATCCGCCCGACGACGAGGAGCTCTACTGGTACTTCGGCCCCCAGCGCCGCTGGGTGCTGCTCTGCGCCACCCTCTCCTACGCCGGCGCCACCGCCACGCTCGGTCTCTTCGCACTCAGTCGGCCACTGCTCTGGCCGTTCCTGGTCCTGACCGTGCTCAACGCCGCCACCTGGCTGCTCTCCCTCGCCGACGGCCAGCGCGCCCGCCGCTACACCCGAGACTCGCACGACCTGCTGCTGCGGGCCTGGCGGCCGGCCCGGTACCCCGGCGTCGACCTGCTGCTGCCCACCGCCGGCGAACCGCTCGACGTCCTCGCCAACGCGTACCGGCACACCGCGGCCGTCCGCTGGCCCGGCGAGCTGACCGTCCTCGTCCTCGACGACGCCGACCGCCCCGAGGTGCGCGAACTCGCGGAGGCCCACGGCTTCCAGTACCGGGCCCGGCCCGACCGGGGCCGGTTCAAGAAGGCCGGCAACCTCAACCACGGCCTGGCCGAGAGCGCCGGCGAGATCGTCGCCGTCCTTGACGCCGACTTCTGCCCGCGCCCGGACTTCCTGCACTACCTGGTGCCCTACCTCGACAATCCCGAGGTCGGCATCGTCCAGAGCCCGCAGTGCTTCGACACCGATCCCGGCATGTCCTGGCTGGAGCGGGCCGCCGGAGCCACCCAGGAGATCTTCTACCGGTGGATCCAGCCCTCCCGGGACGCTCAGGACGGCACCGTCTGCTGCGGCACCAACGCGCTCTACCGGCGCGCCGCACTGAAGCGGGTCGGCGGCTTCGCCGAGATCGACCACAGTGAGGACCTCTACACCGGCCTCTCGCTCGCCCGCGCCGGCTGGACCACCCGGTACGTGCCCGCGCTGGTCGCCAAGGGCATGTCGCCCACCGGCCTGCCCGCCTTCATCAGCCAGCAGTACCGCTGGTGCCTCGGCTCGCTCGCCCTGGTCGGCGACCCTGGCTTCCGCAGCGGCCCGCTCTCCCGCTCGGCCCGGCTCTGCTTCTGGAACGGCATCCTCGGCTACCTCACCAGTGCGGTGAACGTCTTCGCCGTTCCGCTGCCCGCGCTGATCATGCTGTTCTTCCGCCCCGACGAGATCCGGCCCTGGCAGGTCCTGCCCTTCCTGCCACCGATCTGGGTCGCGCTCGTCCTGCTGCCCGCGATGTCGCGCACGCGCTGGCGCTTCGAGGTCACCCGGGTCCAACTCCTGGGCGGGCTCTGCCACGTGGTCGCCATCGCCCACGCGCTGCGTCGCCGCAGCGCCGACTGGGTGCCCACCGGCGCCGTCTCCGGCGGAAGTTCGCTGGCCCGCACCGTCGCCCGGATCGGCGTCGGCTGGCTCGGCCTCGTCGTCCTCGCCGGTGTCGCCGGCCTCGCCCGGGCCGTCGCCCTGTACGGCTGGCAGCCCTACTGGGCACTCGCCGCGCTGCTCGGACTCACCGCCTACACCACGATCCCGCTCCTCCGGGCCCTCCGGCCCCTGCTGCGCGGCGGCAACGGTGCCGCCGTCGCCGAAGTCGCCCCGCCCGCCCGGCGCGTCTCCGACCTGGGCTTCGGCCGGGCCGAAGCCGTCGCCCTCACCGCCGTGCTGCTGCTCTGCGGCCTGCTGGCCTCCGGCTGGGCCGACCCGCTCATTTTCTGACGCTTCGTCAATTCATCTCTCTTCCGCACCCCTTGCGCGTCGCCCCACCGGCGCGGACCCACCGCCCGGCCGCCCCATCGGCCGGCGGTCCCCGAACACCGCTGCCAGTCACTGCAAGGAGCACCGCCGTGCCCACGGCCGTACCACCGAGCGCCGGACGCCCGCCCGTCGAACCGCCGAGCGCCGTCCGCACCGATCCCGCACCCGAACCGGGGCCGCCCGACGCCCTGGTCGAACTCGTCCACCGCCCCATCACCGCCGCCGCTGCCGAGTCGGCGCCGCAGCCGGACGGGCCGAGCGCCGGGGATCCCCGCGGGCGGGCCGCCTTCCGGCCCGACATCGAGGGCCTGCGCGGCGTCGCCGTGCTCGCCGTCCTGGCCTTCCACGCCGCCGTCCCCGCCTTCACCGGCGGCTACGTCGGCGTCGACATCTTCTTCGTCATCTCCGGATTCCTGATCACCGGCCTGCTGCTGGGCCGCCCGATCGGCCTCCGGGACTTCGCCGCCCGCCGGGCCCGCCGCATCCTGCCCGCCGCCGCCGTCGTCCTGGTCGCCACCGCGCTCGCCGGCGGCGCCTTGCTCGACCCGCTGCGCGGCACCGACCTCGCCCGTGACCTGATCGCCGCCGCCGGCCAGTTCGCCAACTGGCGGTTCGTCGGCCGGCAGACCGACTACCTCGCCGCCGAACGCGACCCGAGCCCGCTCCAGCACTTCTGGTCGCTGGGCGTGGAGAACCAGTTCTACCTGCTCTGGGGCGTTCTGCTGCTCGGTCTCGCCCGCCACCTCGCGGCCCGCCGCCGCACCGCCGCGATCGCGCTCGCGACCACCGCGATCGGCGGCGTCTCGCTGGCGCTCTGCATCCGCTGGACGGCCGGCTCCGCACCGCTCGGCTACTTCTCCACCGCGAGCCGGCTCTGGGAGTTCGCCGCCGGCGCCGGCGCCGCCCTGCTCGGAACGGCCCTGGCCGGCCGGCTGCCACGTGCGGGCCGGGCCGCCCGGCCCGCCGGCTGGGCGCTGCGCCTGCTCGGCTGGGGCGGCACGGCGGCCGTCGCCCTCGCGGTCCTCACCTACGACCGCAACACGCCCTTCCCCGGAAGCGCCGCCCTGCTGCCCGTCCTCGGCACGGCGGCCGTCCTGCTCGCCGGACCGGCACACCGCGCCCTCGGCCCGGCCGACGCCGGCCGGCTCCTCGCCACCCGCCCGCTGCGCGCCGCCGGCCGCCTCTCGTACGCCTGGTACCTCTGGCACTGGCCGGTGCTGACCATCGCCCAGGCCCGCTACGGCACCCTGCCGTGGACCACCCTGGCCGCGCTCGCCGCCGCCAGCGCCCTGCCGGCCTGGCTCACCCTGCGGCTGGTCGAGCAGCCGCTCCGGTACGGCAGCAGCCCGGCGCCCCGGCGGGGCCTCGCGGTCGGTGCCAGCGCCCTGGTCATCCCGCTGATCGCCGGACTGACCCTCGGTGGCGGCACCGTCCGGGCCCTCGGCGGCGCCGACCTGCCCGTGGTGGTCCCGGCCGGCGCGGTCGACGGCCCCGCCCTGCTCGCCCCCGGCACCCGGGTGCTCACCCTGACGCCCTCGCTCGCCCGGGCCCGTGAGGACTTCCCGCCCGGCCGGGGCTGCGAGATCCCGCTCGGCGCCGACGCCAGTCCGCGCTGCCTGTTCGGCACCGAGTCCAGCCCCGACCGGATCGTGCTGGTCGGCGACTCCCACGCCGGCCAGTGGATCTCGAGCGCGCTGGCGCTGGCCGAGCAGCGGAAGTGGGCGCTGGAGGTGCTGGTCAAACCGGGCTGCCCGCTGGCCACCCTGACCGTGCGCAACAACGTCCTCGGCCGTACCTTCGACGAGTGCGACCGCTGGCGCGAGAACACCCTGACCCGCCTCGCCACCGGCCCCAGGCCGCGCCTGATCCTGATGGCCGGCCTCAACCGCTACGGCAGCCAGGACGAGCGCACCGAGGGATGGACCCGCACCCTCGACCGGCTCTCCGCCGTCGGCGCCCCGCTCGCCTACCTCGCGGACACGCCGATGCCCGGCAAGGACATCCCCACCTGCCTGGCCGCCTCCGACGGCCGCTCGGACTCCTGCTTCTTCCCCCGTGAGTCGGCCTTCGAACGCGACCCGCTGACCGACGGCGGCCTCGCCGGCCGCTACGGCGTCCGCGTCCTCGACCTCGGCCCGCTGCTCTGCCCGGGCACCGGCCCGGACTGCCCGGCGGTCCTTGAGGGCGTGGTGCTCTACCGGGACACCGGGCACATCACCGACACCCTGGCGCGGGTGCTGGCGCCCCGGCTGGACAGGGAACTGCTGGGGGCGTGGTGAGCCGGGAGCCGGTGCCGGGGCCTCAGCCGTAGATGCCGTGGCAGAGCCGGGCCTGTGCCGAGCCGGCGGGCCAGCCGCCGAACCGCTCGGCCTGGTCGCAGACGGACCCGGGGCCGACGGCCGTCGGCACGCTCGGGGCCCTGCCCGGAGCGGGCGCCGGCACCGCCGCGGGCGGGGCCGGCGCCGCAGCGGTGGCCGGCGGGCGGGACGGCGCCGGGCGCGGTGCCCGGCTCGGCCTGGGCCGGGCGGTGCCGGGGGCGGCGTGGTCCGCCCCGGCGGGCTCGTCCTCGCCGCCCGTCTGCGGCGCGGGGGTGGGGTTCGCTTCCGGTGAGGAGGCGGGCGTGCCGGTGGGCGGCGCGTCCGAGGCCGGCAGCAGGTCGGGCGACAGGGGGAACGAGGGCTCCAGGGGCAGGGCCGGTGCGGCGGACGCCTCCGTCGAGGAGGACGTCGAGGAGGACGTCGAGGAGGACGTCGAGGAGGACGTCGACGGGGAAGGCGAGACCGAGGGGAATGCCACCACCCCCGTGGTCTCGTCACCCGACCCGGGCCCGCACATCACCAGGACGGAGGCCATCGCGGTGACGATCCCGGCCGCCGTCGCCGCCCACACCCAGCGCGGCTTCCGCACCGGAGCGGGCACGGCCTGCGCAACTGAGCCCGGGGCAGCAGGAGCGGCGCCCGGAGCGGATGTGCCCGGACCGGAGGACGGGCCGGAGGACGGAGCGGAGGCCGCAGCGGCCGGTGGCGGCGGTACCGGCGGTGGCTCCCACCGCTGCGCCGGCCACTGCCACTGCCCGCCTGCCGGTTGCCTGCCCGTCGCCTGCCCGCCTGCTGGTTGCCCGCTCATGCCCCGAGTCCTCCTGCCGGCCGTCGCCGACCACCGGCGACCCGCTCGCCGTGCTCAACGAGCGCGCGGACGCCGGGACATGACCCGGAAGAGGGTTCTCTGGCGCCCGCCTCCCGGCCGTCCGCCCCGCCGGTACGCTGCCTGCCGTACCCCGGGTGCGGAGGTCCCCGGTCCGCCACATGCTTGGGGCATGGAAACCAACAGCACGTCGAAGCCCGTGGTCGAGGTCGCCGAGTTCCGCACCGACAGCCGCTACCGCCTGGTCCACTTCGAGGGCCACGGCTGGGAGCCGCTGGCCCCGGAGGAGTTCGAGCCGAGGGTCCACCAGCTCTTCCCCGATCTCGACCCGCGCGACCCCGTCCGCGTCCACTGGGCCGACCGCCCCTGGGAATGGCCCGCCTGGCACCCCGGCGAGGCCTGACGGCCGTCGGGCCTTCCGGCCGTCGGGCCGTCCGGACCCGGACGGGCGACGGCCTGGTCACGGGCCTACGGCCTGGCCCCGGGGCGGTGGCCTGATCCCGGGGCGCCGGCCGGGCCTCAGGGCCGGGTGCGGGCGCGGTAGCCGGCGATCTTGGCGAGGTTGCCGCAGCGCTCCATCGAACACCAGCGGCGCCGGCGGGCCTGGGAGTCGTCCAGGAAGAGCAGCGAGCAGTCCGGGTTCTCGCACTCCTTGACCCGGCCGAGAAGCGGGCCGCCCGCCAGCAGCACGGCGTCGCGCGCCACCGCGGCGAGGGCGGCCCGGACGCCGTCCGCGGGGGCCCCGGTGTGCCAGTGAAGCCGGAGTCCGCCGTCCGCCGGGGCGAGTTGGGGGGCGAGGTCGGGGGCGGCGGCGGCCGCGTTGGCCTCGGTGAGGTCGCCCGCGGCCGGGGGGATGCCCGCCATCGCGGCGCGCAGCAACCGGTACAGGGCCTCGCGCAGCCGGCGCGCGTCCGTCAGGTCGCGATCGGTGGCCTCGGCGGTCGCGTCGTCGGGGCGCAGCGCCGCCTCGGTGAGCCAGCGGGTCAGCGCGTCGGGGTCGGGCAGGCGCTCGACGGGGGTGGCGTGGCGCCGGCCGAGCGTGGCGACGAAGTTCAGACAGGGGCGGCCGCCGAGGAACGGGAAGGCGAGCTGCGGGTCGGTGGCGTGGGCGCTGCGCGGCATGGGGGAGAGCCTACGCCCGGAACCACTCTTGACACCACTTCATCCAGTGTCGCAAGGTGACACCTGTTCATCAGGTGTCACTGACGAGAGCGGGTACGCAACCATGCGCGCAGTACGGATCGAGCAGTTCGGCGGCCCCGAGGTCCTGCTTCCGGCGGATCTCCCGGATCCGGTGCCCGGTCCCGGAGAGGTGCTGGTGCGGGTGGCCGCGGCGGGCGTCAACCGGGCCGACGCGCTGGTCCGTTCGGGCGTCTACCACCGTGCCGGACGGCCGCCGCTGATCCTTGGTGTCGAGGCGGCCGGCACCGTCGCCGCCCTGGGGGAGGGGGTGACCGGCCTGGACACCGGGCAGCCCGTCCTGGCGATGGATGCCGCCGCCGGCTCCGGCTTCTACGCCGAACTCGCGGTCGTCCCGGCCGCCCGGGTGACGCCCCTGCCCGAGGGCGTCGGCCTGCTCGCAGCCGCCGCGCTGCCCTCCGCCTGGCTCACCGCCTGGTACTGCCTGCACCGGCTGGCCCGGGTTGCCGCCGGGGAGACGGTGGTCGTGCAGGCGGCGGCCAGCGGGGTCGGCAGCGCGGCGGTGCAGATCGCCGCCGAGGCGGGCGCGCGCGTCATCGCCGTCGCCGGCTCCGCGGCCAAGGCCGAGTGGGCGGCCGGCTTCGGTGCCGACGCAACCGTCGACACCTCCGCCCACCCGGAGGACGCCGCCGTCGACGAGGTGCTCCGGCTGACCGGCGGGCGCGGCGCCCACGTCGTCCTGGACACCGTCGGCGGGCGGGTGTTCGGCCGGAGCCTGCGCCAGGCCGGCCAGGCCGGACGGGTGGTCGCGCTGGCCAACGTCGCCCTGGAGCCCAGCACCATCGACACCCGGCACTTCTACCCGAAGAACGTGTCCATCCACGGCTTCCAGATCACCAACCTGCTGGACCACGGCTACGACCCCCGCCCCGACCTGCGGGAGATCGCCGCCCGCGTCGCCACCGGGGCGTACCGGGTGCCGGTGGAGTCCGTGTTCCGCCTGGAGGAGGCGGCCGACGCCCACCGGCAGTTGGAAAGTCGCGCCAACCGGGGCAAGATCGTCCTGACCGTGGCGGCCGACCTGGCCTGACCGCGGCGCACGCGACGGACGAGGGGGATACGTGGACCGGCTGGCGAGCAACGCGGGTTACGGCGAGGCGGCGGAGCAACTCGCCGTGCAGTACGAGGAAGTGACGTTCGAGGAAGTCCACCGCGAGGTGCTGCACCTGTTCCCCGAGCGGCCGTCCGACATCCTCGACATCGGCGCCGGCACCGGCCGGGACGCCGCCGCCCTGGCCGCGCGCGGTCACCGCGTCGTCGCCGCCGAGCCGACGGCGGAGCTGCGCCGGGCCGGCCGGCGCATCCATGCCGGCAGCGCCATCCGCTGGGTGGACGACGCGCTGCCCGCCGCCGCCGTGCTCGGCAGGGCGGGCGAGCGCTTCGACCTGATCCTGCTCTGCGCCGTCTGGATGCATCTGGCCGAGGACGAACGACCGTTGGCGATGGACGCCCTCGCCCGGCTGCTCGCCCCCGGCGGCCGGGTCCTCCTCTCGCAGCGCCACGGCCCCGTCCCGGCCGGCCGCCGGATGTTCGACGTCCCGGCCGACGAGACGGTCGCGCTCGCCCGGGCCCGCGGGCTGGACCTGCTGCTCCGCACCGAACGCGCCGATCTGCACGACCGCCCGGGTGTGCACTGGACGGTGCTCGCCTTCGAATCGGTGGGTGGGCAGGCGTCGTAGTCCGGCGGGCGGGTGTCACCGGGGGCGTTCGGTGCCTGCGTTCGGCGCCTGCCTCCGGTGCCGGCGTCCGGGGCCCGCGTTCGGCGCCTGCCTCCGGTGACCGCCGTGCCCGTACTACTCAAGACCGTTCCCGTCTGCGACCCTTGGTCTTGGTCGGGCGCTGTCGAGCGATCTGCCCGGCGGGCAAGGCGGGACCATGAGACGCGGGTCCGGTTGCAGTTGCGGTTGAAGTGGTGAAGTGCACCGCCGGAACCGGCAGGGCCCCCGACCGGAAGAGGCGACCATGCTCGGCGAGACCGCCCGTACCTGGCTCCAGCGATGGGACCAGCAGCAGGAGCGCTACAGCCCCGACCGCGACGAACGCTTCCAGGTGGTCGTCGACACCGTCGGCTGGTTGCTCGAACGCACCGAGGTGCCCCGGCCCCGCCTGGTGGACCTGGGCTGCGGAACGGGATCACTCACCGCCCGCCTCGCCCACGCCTTCCCGCACGCCGATGTCGTCGGCGTGGACGCCGACCCCCTCCTCCTCGGCCTCGCCGAGGAGGCCGTCACCGGCACCACCGCCCGCCTCCTCGCCCGTGACCTCACCACCCGAGGGTGGGCCGACGAGGCCGGCCCGCCCTCATCCTGGGACGCGGCGGTGTCCTCCACCGCCCTCCACTGGCTGACCCCCGCCGAACTCGGCGCGCTCTACCGCACACTGGCCGGCCGCCTGCGCCCCGGAGGGATCCTGGTGGACGCCGACAACCGTGCTCCCAGCGCCGCCCCCGATCTCCTGGGACTCGCCCGTCACCTCCGCGCGAGGCGTGCCCACCGGACCGGGCGTCATGGCGACGAGGACTGGGCGGGCTGGTGGAAGACCGTGCTGTCCGCCCCGGAACTCGCCCCCCTCGCCCGGGCCCGCTCGCTTTCGCCGATCGCGCACCGCACCTTCACCGAGCCCCACGAGCTGACGACCGCCGAACAGATCCGCCTTCTCCACGAAGCCGGTTTCGCCAGTGCCACCACCGTCTGGCAGTGCGGCGACGACAGCGTCCTGGTCGCCGTCCGCTGACAGGGGCAGTCGCACCCGGCGGCACGGAGCAAGCCGGATGCCAGAGGTCGGTGATCGCCGCGTCCCCGGCCGTACGAGGCCCAATGGGGGATCTTCGCGCGGGTCGGTTGACGCTGGGCCGCCGACCGGGCGCCTCCGGTCCGATAGTGCGGACATGAGACCCACCCGACCGATTTCCCTGCTGCGCCTCGCCTCGGTCACCGCGCTGATCGCCCTCGGCACTCCGGTCACGACCGCCGGCGGTGCGGCGGGCGACGGCGACCACCGCCGGCACTGCGTCAGTTCCCGGCTCCCGGACAGCGGCCCCGCACGCGACATCCTGCAGATCGCCGAGCAGGCGAAGGCGGAGCTGGACCTCAAGTCCGTCATCCTGCGGGTCACCGTCGATGGTCGCGAGGTCGTCACTACCGCGCTCGGCGAGTCGATGACGGGGGTCCCGGCCGACCCCGCGATGCACTTCCGGAACGGCAACGTGGCGATCAGCTACATGGGCACGGCACTGCTGCGGCTGGTCGACGAGGGCAGAGTCGGCCTCGACGACCCCGTGTCGCGTTGGCTGCCCGACCTCCCGCACGGCGAGGGCGACCGGATCACCCTGCGCATGCTCGCCGCCTCCACCTCCGGTCTCGTCGACTACGTCACCACCCCGGGGTTCTCCGACGCCGTCTACGCGGACCCGTTCCGCCAGTGGACGGCGGAGGAGCTGGTGGCCATCTCCACCGGCGAGCAGCTGTGGTACGAGCCCGGAACCAACTGGAGCTACTCGCATGCCAACTTCGTCCTGCTCGGTGCCGCCCTGGCAAAGATCACCGGGACCCCGCTGGACGTCCTGCTCCAGCAGACGGTCATGGGGCCGCTCGGACTGAGCGAGACCCGCAACAGCTTCACGCCCGACATCCCCACGCCCGTCCTGCACGCCTTCACCGCGGACCGCGGGAGGTACGAGGAGTCCACCTTCTGGAACCCCTCGTGGACCACCGCCCCCGGCGCTGTGCAGACCACCGACATCTGCGACCTGGCCCGCTCGGCCGTCGGCATCGGCTCGGGCGAGCTGCTCTCCCCGGCCGCCTACCGGGAGCTGCTGAACCCGGGGACGGTGGGCCTGGGCCACCCGACCGACAGATGCCCGGAGACGGTCTGCATCGCGCAGACCGAGGCCACCCACTACGGAATGGGCCTGCTCGTCCTGAACGACTGGGTCTCCCAGCACCCGTTGTTCTTCGGTTACTCCGCCTCCCAGGACTACCTCCCGTGCGAGCACCTGGCCATCGCCGTCTCGACCACCGACGGCCCCGAGGCCCCGGGTGGCCACAGCGCCCACACGATCGCCCAGCGGATCGCGGCCGCCCTCGCCCCGGACCACCCGATCCCCGACTTCGGCTGATCCTCACCCCCGGCCCGCCCGACGCCCGCGTGCTCGTCGATTCCCACCGTCCCCGCGCCGTTGAGGTGCTCCGGCCGGCGGAGGCAGTGCGCGAACCCACCCCGCCGACCGCTGCCTGCTGACCACGACCCGCTGACCGCAGACCCGCCACCCCGGCAGCTCCTGGTGGCTCGGGCCTCCGCCGCTCCCGGGCGGAAGAGGGTGGAAGAGGCGCGGTCGGCAGGGGTGGTCCCGGGGAAGCGCCCGGCGGCCACGGGCGGCCACGGGCGGCCACGGGCGGTAACGGGCCGTCAGGCGGCCGGGACTGGCCGGTTCGGAGCGGGCGAACCGACCGGCCGTGCCCGCGCCGACCGGCCCGCCGGTTCACCCCACGGGTTCCCCCTCGGAACGCCTTCGAGCATCACCAGCCCGAAGTGGAGGTGTCGATGCCGTCCGCGAGTCCGGCGTCGTAGCGGAGCGGGCGGGAGTCGGCGGGCCCGGGCCCGGGCGTGGTCCGCGACGCGGCACTGTGCGGGACGCCCGGGATCACGTGGACCGGCACCGGGCATGCCCGGATCAGGGCGGCCGCCTCGGCCCGTCCGGCCGGGCGCCCCGCCTCGCGGAGCCTGCGGGCGGCGCGCCTGGCGGCGCCGGGGCGATGGGACGGGTGCGACGCCGAAGGGGTGGTCGGCCGGCCGGCGCGCGACCGGAGGAACGGGGTTTCGACGAGGACGACCCCGGCCACGGTGCGCGGGTGGGCGGCCGCGTAGCGCAAGGCCGTGGTGGCGGAGGCCGCGTGGGCGACCAGGACGGGGCGTGAGCGGACGGGCGCCAGGAGGTCGGCCAGCCAGTGGTCGTCCGGGACGGATGCGGGGGACGAGCGGCCGAGGCCGGGCAGGTCGGCCGCCAGTGCGGGCGCGCTCAGCCCGGCGACCACCTCGCGCCAGGCGTCGGCGTCCTCGCCCGGCCCGTGCAGCAGGACGAAGCGGGGAGCCTCGACGTCCCCGGCGACGTAGCTGCGGGAGCCGGCGACGTCTGCGAATGCGCCGGGGAGCGCCGCGCCCTGCGGCGAGGAGCCGAAACCGTCGGCGACCAGCCGTGTGGCCCAGCGGCGCAACAGCTCGGCGACCGACGGGTGTTGGAGACCGGCCGCGTGGGCGAGCCGGTCGGCGGAGGCGGTGTCGTAGGTGTCCTCGGAGAGGAAGGTGAGCGTCTCGGGGTCGGCGCCGGTCAGTGCGCGGGGCAGTCGGCGGACCAGGCCGACCGGGACGAGCCGCCGGGGCGCGGGCACGCCGAGGTGCTCGGCCAGCAGCGCGATCAGCTCCGGCAGGGTCGGGGTCTCGGGGTCGAGGACGGTGTGCGCGTGGGCCGGGCCGGCATCGTGCTCGGGGACGGCCGCGAGGAACCGGGCCAGGTGGTCGACCGCGACCACCGGCAGGAACGTGCGCGCTGACCCCGGCAGCAACGGCAGCCGTCCGTGCCAGAGTTGGCGCACCAGCTCGGCCGGGCCGATGTACTGCCCGGCCTCGCCGGTGACCGAGTGCCCGATCACGCTGCTCGGGTTCACCGTGGTGAGTGGTACGCCGAGCCGGGCGGCGGTGACGCGGACGGCGGCGTCGCCCAGCTGCTTGGACGCCTCGTACGCGCCGAGCCTGGCGTAGAGCGCGTCGGCTTCGGCGGCGGGCAGCGGATGGCGCGGTGCGGCGTCCCGGCCGACCCGGTAGCCGGAGAGGTGGACCAGCCGCCGGAGGCCGGGGAGGCCGGCGGCCCAGTCCAGGGCGTGCAGTGCCCCGTCCACGTTGGCGGCGTGTGCCTCGGCCTGGGAGAGGCCGAAGCGGTAGAGGGCGGCGAGGTTGTGCACGTCGCGGACGTGTGCGAGCCGGGCGTCGTCCTCGGGCGACAGGCCGAGGCCGGGCCGGGTGAGGTCGGCGGCGACGGTGGTCAGGGCGTTGGCGTCGGCGCCGTGCTCGTGAAGCCAGCTGCGCAGCTCCTGGTCCCGTGCGGTTCCGCGCCCGCCTCGGACGGTGGCGGCCACCGGCTCGCCCCGTCCGAGGAGTTCGAGGACGAGCCAGCGGCCGAGGAACCCGGTGGCGCCGAGGACGAGGGTGCGCGGGGGGAGGGGAGCCGGGGTGGGCGCGGATGAGGATCCGGATGTGGACGTGGCGGTGGTGGAGGTGGTGGCGGCGGCTCGGACGTTCATGGGCAGGGTTCCTTTTCTGTAGACCGGTCCACTTATGTAGACCGGTCTGCATATTTTGTGGCACTGAGAGGGCGGGGCTACGGGCATGGGCGTTGTGTCGTGCCCTGGCCCAAGTTTCTGTAGACCGGTCTGCATATTTTTTGGCGCGACGACATGCCCCCGGTTTGATGGGTCAAGGGGAGCAACGGCGTACGCAGGTGAACATACCGCCGCCGGGGAGCCCGGAGGAAGTGGGGACGGCGATCCTGCAGGGGCGGTGGTCCTGCAGGGGCCGCGAGATCGTCCGGCGAAGTGGTGGGCGGCGCCGCGCCGACGTGGCCCGCGGCGCGTGCGGCGTCAGGCGGGGCGCGTGGCCTCCAGGAACCGGCGGAGCGAGTCCGTCATCGCGGCCACGAAGGCGTCGCGGGTCTGCTCGGTGACCAGGTCCAGGGACAGGTAGGGGTTGAGGTCCTCCAGCTCGACCAGGAGCAGTTCGCCCTCCTGCGTGCGGCAGGCGTCCACACGCTGGATGCCGTGGTCGAGGGTGTTCCACTCGATGAAGCGGCGGGCGAAGGCGAGGTCGGCGTCGGTGGCCTCGTAGGGTTCGAGGGCCCAGCGCCGTTCGGGGTCGGGAGCGTGGAGGGCGTACTGGAAGGCGTCGTCGACGTAGTAGAACGACACCTCGTAGCGGAAGTCGATGCGCGGCTGGACGAGGATGTGGCCGTAGGCGAGGCCGCTCAGCTGGTCCGGGGGTATGAAGGAGAGGCCGATGGAGTCCGCGCCGGCCTTCGGCTTGACGGCGTACTGCGCGGCCTCGGGCAGCAGGTGCAGGTCCTGGGGCCGGTCGATGGTGGGGATGACCGGGTGTCCGGTGGCGGTGAGGTCCAGCAGGTACTGCTTGCCGGCCATGTCGCCGCGCCCGGACAGCGGGTTGTAGACCCGGGTGCCGCGGGCCCTGGCCCGGTCCCGAAAGGCGTCGTATTCCTTCTGGTAGTGCAGCACGGGACCGCTGTTGCGGACCACGACCGCGTCGAAGGCGTCCATCAGTGCGGCGGCGTCGAGGGGGTGGCAGAGGGCGAGGTCGAAGTCGTCGCGCAGGCGGGAGGTCAGGAGGATGTCCTCGTCGCAGTAGCGCCGCCCGCGGGCCGGGTAGGCGAGATCGGTCACGAACAGGACGCTCGGGCGGGCGGGCATGGCGCATCTCCTCGGGGCGGGGCCCGCCAGCCTACCCAGCGGGGGCGGCGCTCCCGACCCGGCACGTGGATCCGAAGGCGGACGGGGGCGGTGCCCGGCAGCAGGCCGGAGGGGCCGGGGGCGCCCCGGGGTAGTGGGCCGCCGTCGTCGGGGCGGCCGTCGTCGTTGCGGGCCGCCGTCGTCACGGGGCCCTCGGTGGAGGCCGCCCGGTCACCGGCGGGGGCCGTAGTTCCAGTAGTGGTCCGGGTAGTCCCCGCACGGGTACTGCATCAGGGGAGCCTGCGGGGCGCTGCTGCGGTAGGAGACGGCGAGGCACTGGTGGCTGTTGTCGTTGACGAAGCGGAGGCCGTTCGGCCACTTCTCGATCTTCCAGGACTGCCCGGGGCTGTTCCTGCACGTGGACTGGATGACGGGGGCGGCGGCTTCGGTGCTGGAGTCCCGGACGGAGAGGCACAGTGCGCTGTTGTAGCTGACGATCCGGTAGTAGGTCTCCCCCTCGGCGTCGGTGTAGGACTTCTGGGCTTCCCAGAAGTGGTCGGGGTAGTCCCCGCAGGGGTACTGCTGGACCTCCCGGCCCTCCTCCCTGGTGCCGCCGGCTGTGGCCATGCACTGCGAGCTGTTGCCGTTCTTGATCGCCACCGGAACCGGTGGCGGGACGGCCGGGGTGCCGCCGAGGCGGCCGGGCATCGAGGGCTCCGCGCCCGGTTTCGGCACGGAGGTGGCGGACGCCGGCGGCGGTACGGGCCCGCCGCTCGCGTTCGGCGCCGAGGGGGCGGCGGGTGCAGGCAGGGTGCCGGGGGCTGGGGTCGGAGCCGCCGTACCCCCCGGCGCCGGGGTGGCGGGTGCGGAGGCGGCGGGTGCGGGGGCCGCCGGGGCAGGGAGTGCGGGGGCTTGAGCCGCCGGTGCGGTGGCAGCCGCTTCGGTTCGAGGGGCTGTGCCGCTCGGCGCGGGAGAGGACGAGGGGGTGACCGGCGCCGCTCCCGGAGCCGGTGGAGGACTGCCGTCTGCCGTTGCCGAGGAGGGGCCGGTGGTCGTCTCACCGGCTGCGGGCCCCACCCGGGCCCCGGCTGCCTGGGGGACCGAGTCGAAGCGGGCCGGAGCGTCTGCGCCGACACGCATGCCCACCAGTACCCCGGTCAGGAGCAGCACTGCGGCCAGTGCCGCCCCGGCCGCGCCCATGGCTGCGCCGCTGCGGGCCGTGCGGAGGCGCCGTGGGCCGGGGCCCCCGCCGCGCGGTGGGCCGACCGTCGCTCGGCCCAGCACGAACGGACCGGTCAGGCGGTTGTCCGGGGCCCGGACCAGCTCGCCGCGGACAATCCTCGGGCCGGCACAGGCGGGGGCCATCCGCATCACCTCCCGGCAGCGGTCGGCCAGGGCCTCCCGCACCCTGACCAGGTCGGTTTCCAGGCGCCGAAGTACCGGGAGGTGTGCTGCCACCTCGCCGGTCCCGGTCGGAATGCTCCCGGCCGGTTCGATGCCGGTCGTCGGTTCGATCCCGGCCGGCACGGTCCCGGTCGTCTGCTCGGCTCCGGCCGGTACGCTGCCGGTCGGTCCGGCCTCCGGCGTCCTGACGACGGCCGCCCCGGCTCCCGGCGGCTGCCGGTCGCCGCTCGCCAGGGCCTGCGTCCGCGCCCGGTCGACCAGGAGACCTACGGCGTCCTGTTCCCGCTCGGCCGTCCGCCGCACCTCGCGCGCGGTCTCCCTGATTCGCCGCACCTCGGCGAGGCAACGCGTCGCCTCCCTCAGCCGGGCCCTCCGCAGCTCCGCCGGCTCTCCGTCGTGCAGGGGTGGGGACGCGGGGCCCGCCTCGTCCGTGGCGCCGGCGCCCAGTTCACCCCGTAACTCGGCCACGATCGCCACCAGCACCCGGATCAGTTCCTCCGACTCCGCGACGCCCGCCTCGGCCTGCCGTTGTGCCTGCCGGGCCCGGTCCAGTGCCTGCTGCGCGGCCGAGCGTTCCGCGGCGGGTGGACGGAGCCCCTCGGCCGCCCGGGCGGCCTGTTCGTGCAGGTGTGCGGCGCGTGCCAGCAACACCGCCCGGGCCCGCGGGTCCGCCTGGTGGTCGTGTATCAGCCGCTGGAGCAGGTGCCACGGGATGTCCTTCTCCGCAGAGCGGTACTCGCTCCAGCTGGTCCTGCCGGCCGGGTAGCGGTGCGCGAGCTTGCGGACGGTGATCCCCGCGGTCACCTCCCGCACGAACCGGGCCAGGGCATCCGCCTGTTCGGTCTCTCCCTTGAGCCGCCCCTGCGGGCGTCCAGCACCAACCACCCCGTGCCCCCTGCCTTGTCCGCGGCCAAACCGGATTGTCCGCCGCTCACCTGAGCGTCGGCGGATTCTTGTAGATGGACAATCAAAACAGGTCGCACTCTGGAGTCTCCACCGGTTCTTCGGACAACTTGCCGGCCTCCCGGGATGTCGGGGAGGTGCCCCGGTCACCGCTGCGCCCGGCGGACTCCAGACGCACGACTCGCGCCTAGCGACCGGGGCCGTGCTCGGCGGGGGTCGCCTCTCCTCGCAGGCGTCGGGAGCGCTGCGGGCGGATGGCACGGAAGCCCTCAGCACCGCCGAGTCCGCAGTACCGCCGGGCCCTCAGCACCGCTGAGTCCGCAGCACCGGCGGGCCCTCGGTACCGGCTGGCCCGCAGTGCCGGCGAGTCCTCAGTACCGGTAAGTCCTCAGCACCGACAGGAAAGAGGAACGAGATGCGCAAACGGTTCGAGCCGGCGACGGCCGGAGGAGTCTTCCCCGGTGTCGGCGGAAACGGGTGCACCGACACCGCGTGGAGTCTCACCGGCAGCACGGCCGTCACCCCGTGGGACTGCCACGGTGGTGCGACGCGGGGGTGGCGTCCGTGAGCATCACGCCGGGTGAAGGCCGGTCAGGCAGGGTCCGACCGAGGAACAGGAGTGTACGGGTGTCGAAGAGGACTGCCGTTGTCGCGGCCGCTGTCGCAATGGTTCTCCTGCCGTTCGCGGGGGTCGCCTCCGCGGCCACGCCGCTGCCGTGCGGATCGGGCTACCAGTGCGACGACTTCGATCCGGGGAAGGCCAGTTGGGACAAGAAGGACACCGATGACCGGACGAGCCTCGGCTGCTCGACGGTCGAACTCCGGTCCGGCAAGAACAACGGTTCCTGGTACGCGTGGGGCCGGCTCACCGTCGGCAGTGTCTGCGGCCGGTACGACGCCTGGATCGACCGCTCCTACGACGGAGGGAAGAGCTGGACGCTGGTCGGCTACTTCGAGGTGACCGACATCGAGGGGTCGAACTTCGGCAACATGTTCTACTGGCCGGACGGTGCCAAGATCAGGGCCGGTCTCAAGAAGCACGGGGACCCGTTCAGCAAGTGCAGGACGACCGCCTGGCACTGAGCCGGGACCGGTCGGCAGGTGCGTCGCTCCCGACCCTGGGCCGGGCCGGGAGCGACGCACCTGTCCGGTGCCCCGGGCCGATCCGGCGCGCGTCCGGCGGGGGCAGCCAGGGGGTTCCTCTGCCGGAGACCTCTCAGGCGCCGCTGTTGCGGAGCATCTCCTCGCGTTCCACGACCTTGACCCGCTCCCGCCCCTGCGCCTCGCCGAGCGCCCGCTCGTGGGCGTCGAGCCGCTGCCAGCCGTCCCACGTCGTGTAGCGGACGCCCCGCTCGCGCAGGTGGGTGACGACGGCCTCCGGGTCCGGCGCGGCGGCGCCCGGCAGCCGTCCGGCGCTGTGGTCGGCGAGCAGGCAGGCGACGGTCTCGTTGGCGTCGCCCTTGGTGTGGCCGATCAGGCCGACCGGGCCGCGCTTGATCCAGCCCGTGACGTAGGTGGCGGCCTGGTGCGAGCCGTCGCCGGCCAGGACGCGGCCGGCCTCGTTGGGGACGGTGCCCGAGACGGGGTCGAAGGGCAGCTTGGGCAGTTCGTCGGAGTAGTAGCCGATCGCCCGGTAGACGGCCTGCACGTCCCAGTCGGTGAAGCGGCCGGTGCCCCGGACGTTGCCGGTGCCGTCGAGTTCGGTGCGCTCCGTGCGCAGGCCGCTCACCCGGCCGTCCGCGCCGATCACCTCGACCGGGGACTCGAAGAAGTGCAGGTGGATCCGGTGGGGCCGGTCGCCGACATCGCGGATCGCCCAGTTCTCGAGCGTCGACGCGACCATGTCGACGTGCTTCGCGGCCCGGCGCTCGGCGATCGACCCGTCGTCGTACTCGATGTCCTCGGGGGCGACGATCACCTCGATGGTGGGTGAGTGGTCGAGTTCGCGCAGCTCCATCGGGCTGAACCTGGCCTGGGCCGGCCCGCGGCGGCCGAAGACGTGCACCTCCAGCGCCTTGTTCCGCCGGAGCCCGGCGTGGACGTTCGGGGGGATCTCGGTGGACAGCAGCTCGTCGGCGGTCTTGGCGAGGATCCGGGCGACGTCCAGGGCGACGTTGCCCGCGCCGAGCACGGCGACCTTCTCGGCCTCCAGCGGCCAGGTACGGGGGACGTCCGGGTGCCCGTCGTACCAGGAGACGAAGTCGGCGGCGCCGTACGAGCCGTCCAGGCCGACGCCCGGTATGTCGAGCGCACGGTCGGCCGTCGCGCCGGTGGCGAAGACGATGGCGTCGTAGAAGCGGTGGAGGTCGTCGAGGCCGAGGTCCCCGGGGTAGTCGATGTTGCCGAAGAGGCGGATCTGGGGCTTGTCCAGCACCTGGTGGAGTGCGGTGACGATGCCCTTGATCCGCGGATGGTCGGGCGCCACGCCGTAGCGGATCAGCCCGAACGGGGCGGGCATCCGCTCGAACAGGTCGATCGAGACCCCGGGCTCCCGGGCGGCGTCGGACTTCAGCAGGGCGTCTGCGGCGTAGATGCCGGCGGGGCCGGCTCCGACGATCGCGATACGGATCGGGCGGGACATGTCGGGGCGTTCCTCCGGGCAGACGGGCAGACGGACGGCGAGCAGACAGGCGGCGGGGGCGAGGGGCGGGAGGTCGGGTGTCTGAAGCAAACCCGTTCCCCACCCGCGGCTGTAGCCGCCGCAGGCCTATGGCCCCATAGAGCACACCTATGACTCGCCCGCCCGCCGGGCGCACGCTCGACGTCGCGCACGACCGTCGCTGTCGCCCACCGACGCCGAGCGTCAGCGCTGCGCCCGGCCGGCCCGTACGACGAGGAGGTGGCGGACGGCGTGGCGGGCGTCCTCCAGGGGGTGGCGGGAGCGGCGGACGCGGGCGAGCAGGACCGCGCCCTCCAGCAGGGCGAGGGCCTGGCCGGACGCGGTCTCGGCCTCGGCCTGGTCGAAGCCCTCGGCCGTCAGGCGTTCGGTGAGGACAGCCTGCCAGCTCGCGTAGACCTCGGCGCAGACGGTGCGCAGCACCTCGTTGGCGCCGGCCACCTCCAGGCCGACGGTGGCGATGGGGCAGCCCTTGGTGTAGCCGGACTCCTCCAGGCGGGTGGTGAAGACCTCGGTGAGCTGTCCGACGATCGCGGCGGCGTCCGCGTCCTTGCGGGCCAGGGCCTTGAGGAGCTCCTCGATCTCCCGGCCGGCCTGGCGCAGGGCGGCGGCGACCAACTGGTCCTTGCCCTCGGGGAAGTGGAAGTAGAGCGAGCCGCGCGGTGCGCCGCTCTCCGCCACGATCTGGTTCAGGCCGGTGCCGAAGTAGCCCTGCGCCTCGATCAGACTGCGCGTCCCGGCGATCAGCCGGGCGCGGGTCTCCTCACCCTTGACTCCCATGCGGAAACAGTAGACCGGTCTGCATATTCCTGTCGACCGGGTGAGAACGCCGGCGTCCGGCGTTCGTCGTCCGGCGCCGTTGTCCTCTGGTGCGCCCTCTGCCCTCCGCCCTCCGCCGGCGCGCCCGTCCGTCCGGCGGCAGGGCTCAGGCCGCCTGCTTGGCCGTCCGCCACTCCGGGGCCAGCACCGACCAGATCTCCTCGTCGTGCCGCACCCCCCGGTACAGGTAGCTCTCCCGGAGCACGGCCTCCTTCGTCATCCCGAGCCGGCGGGCGACGGCGATGCTGGGCTCGTTCCCCGCCGAGACCCACCACTCCACGCGGTGGATGCCGCGCTCCTCGACGGCCCAGTCGATGATCGCGCGCACGGCCCTGGTCACCAGACCCTTGCCCGCGGCCGCCGGCTCCAGCCAGCAGCCCGCCTCGGCGATGCCCTGCCCGACCTCGAACCGCCGGAACAGCACCGCGCCGACCAGCAGGCCCTCGGCCGTCCGGATCCCGAAGAGCCGCCCGCTGTCGGCGGCGGTCTTCTCCGCGTACGCCTGGAGGAACGCCCGGCTCGACTCCACGTCCGTGACGGCGTCGGGCAGGCCGTTGAACCGTCCGATGAACTCCCGCCCCCGGTCCACGTGAGCCAGGAACTCCTCGGCCTGCCACGGCTCCAGCGGGCCCAGCACCGCGCCGTCCTCGCCCAGCGTCATCGCGTACATGGTCACCTTCCGGGATCGGGGGCGGCACACGCCGCCGGGCGATCTTCTCACGGGGCGGCCGGCACGGGTCCGTCGCCGGTTCACCGGTGAACCGGTGGGCGGGTGAGCCGGCCGGCGGTGCGCCAAGTGCCCTTGTTCCGCGCGGAGATGGAACGGAGAGGGAGCCATGGACGGCACGATCGCGGTGGCCCGGGCCCGGGCCACCCGGCCCGTACGCACCCGCGCTGCTGCTCCTAGGAGAAGGAGCCGAAGGTCGCCCGCCCCGTCGGACGGTACGTGTGGATGGCGATGCCGCTGCCGGTGGTGACGGAGCCGGCCAGCCGGAAGGAGGTCGGCAGCCCGTCCTCCGGGAAGAGCCGCCGGCCGCGGCCCAGGACCACCGGGTACACCAGCAGGTTGTACTCGTCGATCAGGTCATGGGCCATCAGCGACCGCGCCAGGGCGCCGCTGCCGTGGATCTGCAGTTCGCGGTCGGGTGCGTCCGGCAGCCGTTCCTTGAGCGCGGTGACCTCGGCCGCAGTGTCGCCGGCGAGCACCTGGCTGTGCGCCCACTGCGGGTCGGTCAGCGTGCGGGAGGCGACGTACTTGGGCAGGGTGTTGAGCCGTTCGGCGGTCGGGTCGGTCATCTTCGGCCAGTAGGCGGCGAAGAGGTCGTACGTGCGCCGGCCGAGCAGCAGCGCCCCGGCCCGGCCGAGGACCCCGGTCATGAAGCGGTTCATGTCGTCGTCGGCGAAGGGGACCAGCCAACCGCCGTACGGGAAGCCCCCGCCCGGGTCCTCCTCGGGGCCGCCGGGTGCCTGCATCACGCCGTCCAGCGTGACGAAGGTGGTGAGGGTGAGCTTGGCCATCGGACGTCTCCCTGTCGGGCCGGTTGCGGGTTGCTCCCCCCTCGGGTTCCACCCCGGCCCCAATCTCCGCACGTCCCGCCCGCCCCCGCCGCGCCGGAGCCCGTCCGGTCCTGCCCCGGCCCTTCCCCGGCCCTTCCCCGGCCAGTCTCCCGTCGCGGTGTCCCGGCCCGTTTCCCGGCCCCGCTTCTCGCCTGCGTTTCCGTCTCCGTTGCCCGTCCGCGTGTGTGCGGAAAGCCGGAGTCGTGCGGACCTCCGGAGTCGCACGGAAACGGCTGTGGGCCCGCCGAGGTGACGGGCCCACAGCCGGGAGGGGAGATCAGCCGACCGAGACGGCGCTCCAGGCGGCCGCGACCGCCTTGTACTCGGTGCTGTTGAGACCGTAGAGGTCCTTCGCGGCGTTCAGGGACGCGGTGCGCGCGCCCTTGTAGTCCGTGGTGGACGTCATGTAGACGGTCAGCGCGCGGTACCAGATCTTGGCGACCTTCTGGTTGCCGATGCCGGTCACCGTCGAGTTGTTGCAGGTGGGGCTGTTGTAGGTGTAGCCGTTGATGGTCTTGGTGCCGCTGCCCTCACTGGCCAGGTAGAACCAGTGGTTGCCGACGCCCGAGGAGTTGTGCACGTCGAGCTGGCCGACCTTGCGGCTCCAGCAGTCGGCGGACCGGCCGTCCAGCGAGGGCTTGTCCATCCGGCGCAGCCACGGCGGGGTGGACTGGTCGCTGAACAGGTAGTCGGGGGTGTCCACCTTGTTGTTGGCGTACCACTCGACCATCGTTCCGAAGATGTCGCTGGTGGACTCGTTGAGGCCGCCGGACTCACCGCTGTAACGGAGGTTGGCGGTGGCGCTGGTGACGCCGTGGGTCATCTCGTGGCCCATGGTGTCGAGGTCGACCTGCTCGGGGTCGGTGGTGCCGTCGCCGTCGCCGGTCATCATGCAGAAGCAGCTGTCGGACCACTGGGCGTTGTCCCAGTTGGTGCCGACGTGGACGAAGACGGTGGCGCCCTTGCCGTCGTTCTTGATGCCGCTGCGGCCGAAGGTGTTCTTGTAGTAGTCGTACGTCCAGGCGGTGTTGGCGTGGGCGTCGACGGCCGCGGTGGCGCGGTCGGTGGAGAACTTCTTGCCGTCGCCCCAGACGTTGTCCGCGTCGGTGAAGAGCGTCCCGGAGTTCGCGTTGAGCGAGCCGGACGACGCGTTGTGGGCGTCCTTGGTGATGGTCCCGCGCACCGGGTCGATCAGCGAGAAGCCGCTGCTCGTCTGCGTGGTGTCGATGGTGACGTCACCGGTGTACTCGGAGTGGCCGGTGCCGGCGGCCTGGTGCTCGGAGTCGTAGGACTCGATCTGCTCGCCGGTGGTGGCGTCGGTGACGACGACCTTGCCGGCCGGCTGGCCGTGCTCGCCGACGCCGGCGACGGTGGTCTTCCAGGCGAGCCGGGGCGTGCCGTCGGCGGCCCAGACGACCAGCTCGGGCGAGCTGGTGGCGGCGCCGATGGTCGGCGCGGCCTGGAGCGCCTGGCCGGCGCTCGCCTGCGCCGGGACCTTCGGGACGGTGGACTTCACCGAGGCGTCGTGGGCCGCCGCGCGGGTGGAGTCCTTGAGCCGGCCGCGCGCGTCCTGGTGGACCACCAGGTCGCCGCCGACGACGGGCAGTCCGAGGTAGGTGCGGTCGAAGCGGACGTGCTGGGTGCCGTCGGCGTCGATGATGACGTCCTTGACCTGAAGGTCCTGGCCGTCGCCGAAGCCGAAGACTCCGGCGTTGTGGGCGACGTTGGCCCTGGCCTGGGCGATCGCCGCGTCACGGCCGGTGGGGGCGGCGGACGCCGTGCCGGCCTGGAAGGTGGCGGCGACGAGAGCGGCGGTGGCCGCTATGGCTCCGGCCGCGAGGTGGCGGCGGTGAGAGGAGGTGGGGCTCACTCTGACTCCAGTCGGGGTAGCTGCAGGGAAAAGCTGCGACCGAGATTGACGGTGGGCAGCCAACCTCGGCTAGACATTGCGTCAGATCTTGACCAAGTTGTGTCCTGTACTGATCAAATTTGATCGACTGCGAACACTTTTTTGAGGTTTGCCCCATGACGATTCGCTACACCTGGCGCGACGCCTTCACCGACGACGAGCTCAGCGCCCTGCACGCCGAAGGCTTCGGTCACCCGGCCGTGAGCGTCGACTGGCGCTCCCGGCTGGAGCGCCACAGTCTCGGCTGGGTCTGCGCCCGCCCCGCCGGCGGCGGTCCGCTCACCGGCTTCGTCAACGTCGCCTGGGACGGCGGCGCCCACGCCTTCCTCCTCGACACCGTCGTCGCCACCACCGCCCGGCACGCCGGCGTCGGCACCCGCCTGGTCGCCGCCGCCGTCGACGGCGCCCGCGCCGCCGGCTGCGAGTGGCTTCACGTCGACTTCGAACCCCACCTCCGCGGCTACTACCTCGACGCCTGCGGCTTCCGGACCACCGACGCCGGCCTCTTCCGCCTCTGACGCCCCCGCAGAGGGCGCCTCCGACTCCCCGGGCGAGGACGCCCCGCCCCCCGGCGCCCCGGCCGAGCACGTCCCCGCCCCCCGACGCCCCGGCCGAGGACGCCCTACCGGGGCCCCCGCCGTTGGCCGCCGCCCTCTGGCGCCTACGCCTGGCCCATTGGCACCCCGCCCGTGCCCGGCAGACCGTAGGCTCGCCGGATGGACGGATGGGTGGGGGCCTGGACGGGCGGCCGGCGGGCCGTGCACCTCGGCAACGTGGCCGACTTCAACGAGCAGTTCTTCGCGGCCGGCATGGACGAGGAACAGCGGGCGCGGCGGCTGCGGCAGGCGCACCACTACGCGGGCATGGCCACCTGCTACAGCCCGGAGCCGGCGCTGGTGGTCCTGCCGGCGGAGGTCGAGGCGGCCTGGATCGACTGGCTGGCACGGGAGTTGGCGTGGGGGCCGGTTGAGCTGTACAGCGGGGTCGCGCCCGGGGAGACCCTCGCCCGGGCCCTGGCCGTCCGGCCGGCGCTGGCGGCGCGGATCGCGGACGGCCCCGAGGCGGTGGTGCCCTGGGGGCGGACGGCGGCACAGGGGGAGGGGCCCGGCCTGGCCGCGGTACGGCGGTACGAGTCCAAGGCGGCCGCACACGGGCTCTTCACCGAACTGGCCCCGGAGCACCCGGGGATCGTCGTGCCGCGCCAGGAGCAGCCGGACTCCCCGCGCCGCACCGCCCGCCGGCTCGCCGCCCGGGCCGGCCGTGGCCTGACCACGGTGGTCAAGAGCCCGCACGGCGTCGGCGGCTACGGCACCGTCGTGGTCACCCCGCAGCAGCTGTTCGCGGCCGGCGGCGCGCGGGCCCTGCTGCGCCGGCTGGCCCGGGAGGAGGTGCTGCCGCCCGGCGGCGCGCTGCTGCTGGAGGAGTACATCGACGGTGGCCGGGCGGAGCACCTGCGCGACCTCACCTTCGACGCGGTGATCGGTGAGGACGGGACGGTCCACCCGGTCGGTGTCGGCGCGATGGACGTGGACGGCACCCGGTACCAGGGCGTGACGGTCGGCCCGGGCGTGGTGCCGCCCGGTGCGGCGGCGACCGCCGGGCGGTTCGGCCTCGCGGTGGGCGAGCGCCTCGCCGCCGAGGGCCACCGCGGCTGGTACGACGTCGACTTCGTCACCGACCGGGAGCGTCGGCTCGCCCCCACCGAGACCAACCTGCGGCTGACCGGGCCCGCGATCGCCTTCGTGCTGCGGGCCCGGCTCGACCGGGTCCGCGGCCCCGGCCACGTGGTCCGCACCCTGGACGGGATACCGCTCGGTGCCCGGCTCTCCCAGGAGGCGCTCCACGACCACCTGGACCGGCTGCGTCCGCGCTGCGCCGCGCTCGGCGTCACCCTGCTGCCGCTGGTCGTCACGGCGGGCTACGAGCCGGAGCCGGTCGTCGGTCTGGCGCTCGCCGTGCGTGGTGCCGGGACACCGGGTGCGGTCGAGGCCCTGGACGCGGCCCAGGCGCTGGTCGGGGCGGCCAACCAGGCCCTGGGCCGGATGTTCGAGGCGCTGCGCTGAGGGGGCTTGGTTACTGACTGAGCGTCACGACGGTGAGGGCGTCACGGCGGTGGGGGCCTCGGGCCCCCCGGGAGGCCCGCACCGCCGGGGGCATCAGCGCCGCTCGGGCCGCGGACGCCAGACGAGGAAGCGCACCACGATCGCCGCCGCGACCATCAGTGCGATGTTGAACAGGTAGACCAGCACCGACTGTTGCGGCCAGTCCGTCGGCGAGCTGGTCCGGTACAGGTTGTCCTGCGGCCACCAGGAGGCCAGCAGCCAGAACAGCGAGAACGTGGTGGCGACGGAGAGCCACGGCGGCCGTCCGTACCGGGAGACGATCGGCGCGCCGAAGAACAGGAAGGCCATGCCCACGCCGAACGACAGCCACTCGAAGAGGTAGAGGATCCGGAAGTAGAAGGCGTAGGGGTCGGGGACCGCGGAGACATCGGTGGAGCCGGGCCAGAAACCGTCGGTCACCAGCCAGGCCAGCCCGGCGAAGAGCAGTGAGAGGACGACCCAGCCGCAGCCCGTTCCGCACCCGTCGCCGGACGCGCCCGCCCGGCCGGCGCCCGCCTTGCCACCGCTCTTGCCGCCCTTGGAACCCCGTGACGCGCTGAACGAGAAGTAGTGGCGCGGGGCCGGCAGCGGCAGGGCGGAACGGTCGCGCTTGCCCGCCCGGGTGCGGGGGAGTGCGGGCAGCGGCACCACCGCGACGGGCGCCGCTCCGGCCGGCAGCTGCTTCGCCAGGTAGGCGGAGAGCGACCAGGCGTCCACCTCGTCGGCCCCGGACGCGGCGACCGCGTACCCGACCACGACGCGCCGCCCCGGCTCCGGCTCCACCTCGGCGACGGCGGCCTCCCGCACCGCCGGGTGGGCGCGCAGCACGCCCTCGGCGCGCGCGGCCCGGGTGACCCGCTCGACCACGTCGGCGGCCTGCACGGAGTCGGTGGGACCGACCACGCCCTCGGCCCGGGCGGTGAACTCCAGGACGCCGTCCTCGCGGACCCGGCCGAGGTCGCCGGTCAGCAGCACCCGACCGTCGGGGTCGAAGACCGCCCGGACGAAGCGCCGCGCCGTCTCCTCGGGCCGGTTCAGATAGCCCCGGCCCAGGCCCGGGCCGGCCACCGCGATCTCGCCGACCTCCCCGCGCGGCAGCGGGGCGCCGTCCGGGCCGAGCACGTGGACGCGGGCGCCGGGGAAGGGGGTGCCGACCAGCGAGACCCGTTCGCTGAGCTCGCCGCCGGCCGAGCCGGCGGCGTCGAAGTAGCTGCTGTCCACGGACGCCTCGGCGAGGCCGTACACGTTCAGCACCCGCGCGCCGGAGCCGCCGGTGCTCCCGTCGCGGCCGAGCAGCCGTTGGAGGCTCAGCTGCTCGTCCAGGTACCACTTCTCGGCGCCCACGGTCAGCAGTCGCACGCTCGGCAGCGAGCCGCCGGTCGCCTCCAGGTGGTCGCGCAGCCGGCGCGCCGTACGGACGTTGAGTTCCAGCACGGTGATCCGCTCGGCGGCCACCAGCGCCGGGAGGTCGGCGATGTCGGCGGTGCGGTCCAGGGTGAGGTTGCGCGGGGCGACCACGAGCGTGGCGCCGGTGCAGAGCGCGCGCACCCAGTCGGCGGTGAAGACGTCGAACTCCAGGCTCGCCGTCTGCAGGATCCGGTCGGCGGGGGAGAGCCCGTACACCTCGTGCCAGCCCCGGTGGGCGGCCAGCAGGTTGCGGTGCTCGATCAGCGCGCCCCGGGGCAGACCGGTCGAGCCGGAGGTGAAGAAGACGCAGGCGAGGTCCTCCGGCCCGGTGGGCACCTCCGGCGGGCCGGCGGGCAGGGCGGCTATCGCCTCCGCCGCCGAGTCCACGCAGACCACCGCCCGCCCGCTGGCGTCCGTCAGCCGCACCCGGTGGGCCTCCTCGGTGACCACCAGCGCGGGATCGGCGTCCGCCAGCACATGGCGCAGCAGCGGATCGGGCGCGCCCGGCTCCAGCGGCACGTACGCGCCGCCCGCCTTCAGCACCGCGAGCAGCGCGACGAACACCTCGGTGCCCCGGCCCAGCGCCACCGCCGCCCGGCCGCCCGGCATCAGGCCCTGCGCGACCAGGTGACGGGCCAGCCGGTCCGCCCGCGCGTCCAGCTCACCGTACGTCAGCTCCCGGACGCCGCACCGGACGGCGACCGCGCCCGGCGACCGCCGCGCCTGCTCCTCGAACCGCCCGTGCAGCGTCCCCGCCCACCCCGCCGGTTCGGCGTCCTGTGCCGCGGGCTTCGCGTCCCACCCCGTCGGTTCGGCGTCCTGTGCCCCGGGCCTCGCGTCCCGCCCCGCCGGTTCTGCGTCCCACCCCATCCGTCCAGCCCCCTTCACACCGTGCTTCGCATCGATCCTCCCGCCAACTGCCGCCCGGCGACAGGGGCGTGCAGCAGACCGCATCGCGTGCGCCCCCTCGCTCCGCCCGTCCACCCCTCGGACGGGCCCGGCCGCCGCCGCGCGGACGGTTGTACTCTGCACGCGTACGGTCGGCGGCTGCCCGCCCGGCGCGGCGCCGCACCCCGCACCCCTGCCCGGCGCCAACCCCCGGAGGACCGCCCGCCATGAGTACGTCCGACCCGCTGCCCACCGGCCCGCTGCTGCGCACCCGCGACGTCGATGTCGTCCGGGACGGCCGCTACCTGCTGCGCGGGATCACCCTGGCCATCGAGCCGGGTCAGCACTGGGCGCTGCTCGGCGCCAACGGCGCGGGCAAGTCCACCCTGCTCGGGCTGCTCGGCGCGGTCTCCCACCCCACCCACGGCGAGGTGGACGTGCTCGGCCGCAGGCTCGGCCGGGTCGACATCCGTGACCTGCGCGCCCACCTCGGCCACGTCAACCCGCGCCACCCGCTGCGCTCGCCGCTGACCGTGCGCGAGGTGGTGCTCACCGGCACCCGCAACACCATCGAACCGGACCTCAACCGCAAGCCCGCCCCCGAGGAGCTCGAGCGGGCCGGGCGGCTGATCGAGACCCTCGGCATGGCCACGATCGCCGAATCCCCCTGGACGACGCTCTCCCAGGGCGAGCGCGGCCGCACCCTGATCGCCCGCGCGCTGATGCCCAGCCCCCGCCTGCTGCTGCTCGACGAGCCCGCCACCGGCCTCGACCTCACCGCCCGTGAGCTGTTGCTGGACAGCCTGGACCTGCTGCGCCACCAGCACCCGGAGCTGGCGAGCGTGCTGGTGACGCACCACCTGGAGGAGCTGCCGGAGAGCACCACCCACGCGCTGCTGCTGCGCGAGGGCGAGTGCGTCGCGGCCGGGCCGGTGGACGAGGTGATGACGACCGAGCTGATCAGCACCTGCTTCGGCCACCCGATCCGGATCAGCCGGCACGAGGGCCGCTGGACCGCCCGCGCGGCCGCCCGCCGTACGCCGGAGCGGTGACGCGGCGGGAGGGGGCCGGACGGAAGGCCATCGGACGGGTGGGCGCCGGACGGGAGGGGCGTCGGACGGGTGGGCACCGGACGGGACGGCGTCGGACGGGAGGGCCGAGGGGAGCGGTGGCGCAGGTGGCCGCCGAGGCCAACCCCGCCGTTCGGCGGGCCGGTGGCCGGAATTCGTCGGTGGGCTGACGACACGCTGCTGCCAAGGCGGTCCCCACCTGGGCCGATCGTGAACGGGGGGCGGTGTAGACGGCGAAATCAGATATCCCTAAGGTATGCCTTAGCTAAGTGGGTGGGGGTCCGGGTGGCTCCGGTTCCCGCACCCACACTCAGCCCTGCCCTGGTTCACCCTGCCTTCCCGCTGGAGCCCTCATGTCCGCCCGTCGTTCCACCGCAGCCACGCTGCTCACCCTCGCTGTGGCGACTGCCGCGCTGGCCGGTTGCTCGCAGAAGAAGGACGACAAGGCGTCCGCCGACGCGGTGAAGGTGAACGCCACCGACACCGCCTGCGAGGTCTCCAGGACCAGCTTCCCGGCCGGCCACGTCGTGATCGACATCACCAACAAGGGCTCGAAGACCACCGAGGTCTACGTCTACGCCGCCGGTGACAAGATCATCACCGAGCGCGAGAACATCGGCCCCGGCACCAAGGCGTCGATCAACGCCGAGATCAAGGCCGGCTCGTACGAGGTCGCCTGCAAGCCCGGCATGGTCGGCGACGGCATCCGCCAGAAGATCACCGTCACCGGTGACGCGTCCGCCGCGGCCGCCCCGGCCGACCCGCGGCTGACCGCCGCCGTCGACGCCTACCGCACGTACGCGCAGGAGCAGGCCGACGCCACCATCCCGGCCGTCGAGGCCTTCGCCGGTGCGATCAAGGCCGGTGACCTGGAGAAGGCCAAGTCGCTGTACGCGCCGTCGCGTACCGGCTGGGAGCGCACCGAGCCGGTCGCCGAGAGCTTCGGTGACGTGGACCCGAAGACCGACACCCGCGAGGACAAGCTGGAGCCGGGTCAGGAGTGGACCGGCTGGCACAAGCTGGAGAAGTCGCTCTTCGCCGAGGCCAAGATCGGCGACGACGAGAAGAAGCTCGCCGACCAGCTGGTGGCCGACCTGAAGGACTGGCAGAAGAAGATCCCCGAGGCGGAGATCACCGCGACCAGCATGGCCAACGGCGCCAAGGAGCTGCTGGACGAGGTCGCCACCAACAAGATCACTGGCGAGGAGGACCGCTACAGCCACACCGACCTGGTGGACTTCGCCGCCAACGTCGAGGGCGCGCAGAAGGCCTACGAGCTGCTGAAGCCGGTCGCCTCGGAGAAGGACACCGAGCTGGCCAAGACCCTGGACTCGGAGTTCGCCGCGATCCAGGCCCTGCTGGCCAAGTACAAGCAGGCCGACGGCACCTACACCTCGTACGACAAGGTGACCGAGGCCGAGCGCAAGACCTTCTCCGACGCGGTGAACTCGCTGGGCGAGCCGCTGTCGAAGCTGGGTGCCGCAGTCGTCGTCAAGTAGTACCCGTCCGGCCGTTCCCGCCCGGGGCGGCTAGCCAGAACAGCATCTCCACCACACCGCCGTGGCGGCCCGAGCGGCCGCCACGGCATCCGTGAGTTCAGTACAGAGAAGGGCCCGCCCGCAGATGGACGCCGAGAACGAGCAGCAGACCGGGACTCCGGCCGGCACCGACGCCGCCACCACTCCCGCTGCCTCCGAGACCGCAGCTGCCACCACCAGCGCCACTGCCACCGTCGCCGCGCAGGACGCCGCCGCCCGCGGCCCTGTCAGCCGGCGAGCCGTGATCGGCTGGGCCGGTGCCGGGGTGGCCCTCGGCGCGGCCGGGGTCGGCTCGGTGGCCGCCGCGACCCGGCAGGACGACCCGGCGCCGGCGCCGGCCGCCGCGGTGGGCGGGGACATCCCCTTCTACGGTGACCACCAGTCGGGTATCTCCACCCCGGTCCAGGACCGGTTGCACTTCGCCTCGTTCGACGTGTCGGCCACGGCCACCCGCGAGTCGCTGGTGAAGATGCTGAAGGAGTGGACGAAGGCGGCCGCGGCGATGACCGGCGGGCGTGAGGTCGGCAGCGGCGCCGCGAGCGGGCTGCCGGAGGCGCCGCCGGACGACACCGGCGAGGCCCTGGGCCTGCCGGCCTGCCGGCTGACCCTCACCATCGGTTTCGGCCCGACCCTGTTCGAGAAGGACGGCGTGGACCGCTTCGGCCTCAAGGCCAGGCGCCCCGAGGCCCTGATCGACCTTCCGAACTTCAAGGGCGACAAGCTCGACCCGCAGCGCAGCGGCGGTGACCTGTGCATCCAGGCCTGCGCCGACGACCCGCAGGTCGCCGTGCACGCGATCCGCAACCTGGCCCGGATCGGCATGGGCACGGTCAACATCCGCTGGTCGCAGCTCGGTTTCGGCAAGACCTCCTCCACCACCCCGGACGCGCAGACGCCGCGCAACATGATGGGGTTCAAGGACGGCACCCACAACATCGCCGGCACCGACACGGCGAAGCTCGCCGAGCACGTCTGGGTCGCCCCCGGCGAGGGCGCGGACTGGATGACCGGCGGCTCGTACCTGGTCGCCCGGCGGATCCGGATGCACATCGAGACCTGGGACCGCACCTCGCTCAAGGAGCAGGAGGACGTCTTCGGCCGGACCAAGGGCGAGGGTGCCTCGTACGGCAAGGCCAAGGAGCACGACGCGCCGGACCTCAAGGCGATGCCCGACGACTCGCACGTGCGCCTGGCCCACCCGGACAGCAACAACGGGCTGATGATCCTGCGCCGCGGTTTCTCCTTCACCGACGGCACCGACGGTCTCGGCCGCCTGGACGCGGGCCTGTTCTTCCTCGCCTACCAGCGGGACAGCCGCAAGGCGTTCGTGCCGCTGCAGCAGCGTCTGGCGGGCAGCGACAAGCTCAACGAGTACATCCAGCACGTCGGCTCCGCCCACTTCGCCTGCCCGGCGGGCGTCCGCAAGCCCGGCGAGTGGTGGGGCCAGGCCCTCTTCGGCTGACCTGGCACTCCCTTCCCCCACGTACCACCTCTTCACCCCCCCAGGAGCCAGCGTGTTCGGCAACTACCTGATCGGCCTTCGCGAGGGCCTCGAAGCCAGCCTGGTCGTCTGCATCCTGATCGCCTATCTGGTCAAGACCGGCCGCAAGGACAGGCTGCCGCCGGTCTGGGGCGGCATCGCGGCGGCCGTCGTGCTGAGCATGGCCTTCGGTGCCGTCCTCCAGTTCGGCTCCTCCCAGCTGACGTTCGAGGCGCAGGAGGCGCTCGGCGGCACGCTGTCGATCCTCTCGGTCGGTCTGGTCACCTGGATGGTGTTCTGGATGCGCCGCACCGCCCGCCACCTGAAGACCGAGCTGCACGGCAAGCTGGACGCGGCGCTCGCCATGGGCACGGTCGCGCTGGTGGTGACCTCCTTCTTCGCGGTCGGCCGCGAGGGGCTGGAGACGGCGCTGTTCATCTGGTCGGCGGTGCAGGCGACCGGTGACGGCTACAACCCCCTGATCGGTGCGGCGCTGGGCCTGCTCACCTCGGTGGTCCTGGGCTGGCTGTTCTACCGCGGCGCGCTGAAGATCAACCTGGCGAAGTTCTTCACCTGGACCGGCGCGATGCTGGTCGTCGTCGCCGCCGGTGTGCTCGCCTACGGCGTGCACGACCTGCAGGAGGCCGGCTGGCTGCCCGGCCTGCACGACCTGGCCTTCGACATCAGCAGCACCATCCCGAAGGACAGCTGGTACGGCACCCTGCTGAAGGGCGTCCTGAACTTCCAGCCGGACCCGACCGTCCTCCAGCTGGCCGTCTGGGCGGCGTACCTGATCCCGACCCTGGCGGTCTTCTTCGGTGTCTTCGGCGGCAGGCCGGCCACGCCGGTCGCCCCGAAGCAGGGCTCCGCCGAGTCGGCCGCCTGACCGCGTCCGGCCCCCGCACCACCTGACCGCCCCGCCCGGCACCCGCCGGGCGGGGCGGTCCGCATTGGGGGCGTCGGCCCGGGGGTGTCAGTGGCCGCCGCGCACCCCCGCCGCGAACACCAGCAGGATGACGACGCCGATCACCCCGAGGACGATCGGCCAGGGGCTCATCTGCTGTCGGAAGCCGCCCGCGTCGTGCGACTCGGACAGGTGCTGTTCGGCCTTGGCCCGCGCGAACATGCCGGCCCGCTTGCGATAGCCGCAGCCGTCGCAGACCACATACCGCGTGTTGTCCGGGCCCCGGGTGACGATCCGCACCGTGTGCTCGTGACCGTCCGGGCCGTCGCCCGTGATCCTGCTCGTTTCCATGCAGCCCTCCCCGTTGTCCCCGAGCGGGACATCGTCCCACGCGGCACCGACAGCCAAGCCGGCCGGAACCCCGCCCACAGCCGGGGAACTGACTGGGGCTCAAAAGTTAACCTCCAGGGTCTACCCGCGTAAACCCCGCGCACGCCATGCTGGTTGCCGGCCCGGGCCACTCCGCCCGGGGGCTTCGGCCTGCCCTCACACCGACCCAGGAGTCCCTGCATGTCCGCGATACGCACGCCCCATCGTGTCCTGGCCGCCGCCTTCGGCGCCCTGCTGCTCGCCCTCACCACCCTGCTGGCCGGCGCCGGCAGCGCCCAGGCCGCCCTGCCCACCCCGGTCTCGGCCGCCACCGCCCGTTCGTACCTGGCCTCGATCGCGGCGACCGCGGAGTCCCACGCCGACACCTACGACCGGGCGCTGTTCCCGCACTGGATCACCATCTCCGGCACCTGCAACACCCGCGAGACGGTCCTCAAGCGCGACGGCAGCAGCGTGACGACCGACTCCAGCTGCGCCTCCGTCAGCGGCAACTGGACGTCGGTGTACGACAACGTCACCACCACCAGCGCCTCCAGCTTCGACATCGACCACCTGGTGCCGCTCGCCGAGGCCTGGCGCTCCGGCGCCTGGGCCTGGACCACCGGCCAGCGCAAGGCCTTCGCCAACGACCTGACCCGCCCGCAGCTGCTCGCGGTCTCCGCCAGCTCCAACCGCACCAAGGGCGACCAGGACCCGGCCAACTGGCTGCCGCAGACCTCCTACCGTTGCACCTACGCCCGCGCCTGGGTGCAGGTGAAGTACTACTACGGCCTGACCATCGACAGCGCCGAGAAGAGCGCGCTGACCTCGATCCTCAACGGCTGCTGACGAAACGTTTCACCGAAACGTTTCGCCCCGATACCGGAGCCCCGGCCGGTACCCCGATCCGGCCGGGGCTCCACCACGTGCACGCGTGGCCGCTACTCGCTCTTGATCGCGCCCAGGATGTCCATCCGGGAGGCCCGGCGGGCCGGCCAGAGGGCGGCCAGCAGGCCGATCAGGGCGGCTCCGGCCAGGAATCCCAGGATCTGTAGGGGCGGGACGACGGTGGTCATGTTCTTGAAGCTGTCCGCCAGCGTGCGGTTGCCGGCCCAGGCGGTGACGACGCCGAGCAGCACGCCGACCACGCCGCCGAACAGCGCGATCACCAGCGACTCCAGCCGGACCATCCGGCCGATGCCGCGCCGGTCCAGCCCGATCGCCCGCAGCATGCCGATCTCCCGGCGGCGCTCGAACACCGACATGGCCATGGTGTTGACGACGCCGAGCACCGCGATCACCACGGACATGCCGAGCAGCCCGTACATGATGTTGAGCACGGCGGTGACCATCTGGCGGTTCTCCGCCTTGATGTCCTTCTCGCCCTTGACGGCGATCAGCGGGTTGCCGCCGGTGGCGTCGCGCAGCGCCTGCTTCAGCGGGGCGTCCGCGCCGTTGGCGCCCTTGACCAGGACCTTCTCCAGGCCCGAGCCGGCCGAGGCGTGCGGGCCGACGACGGCGTCGGGGGCGATCAGGCCGCCCAGCGCGGTGTTGGCCTCCAGGACGCCGCCGACCGCCAGCGAGCCCCGGGCGCCGTCCGGGTAGGTGACGGAAAGGGTGGAGCCGACCTTGAGGTCGTGGTGCTCGGCGTAGCCGGAGCTGACGAGCAGCATGCCCTGCCGGAGCGCGTCGGCCGAGCCCTCCTTGACCTTGACGGTGGCCAGCTGGTCGATGGTGGTGGCGTCCACGCCGGTCAGCCACTGGGTGTCGCCGTCGGCGCCGGTCTCGACCGGGACGGTGCGCATCACGCTCATCGCGGCGACGCCGGGCGTCCGGGCGACCTGGGTGGCGACCTCGGGGGAGAGCGTCGAGAAGTTCTGCATGGCGACCGTGTAGTCGGCCTTCATGTCGCTCGCGGTGGCCTCGTCCACGGCCTTGTTCACCGAGGCGCCGACCACGGTCAGCGCGGTGATCAGGGTGACGCCGATGGTGAGCGCCGAGGCGGTGGCGGCGGTGCGCCGCGGGTTGCGGACGGCGTTCTCCCGGGCCAGCTTGCCCGGCGTCCCGTACAGCCTGCGCAGCAGCGGGGCGAACAGCGCGATCAGCGGCCGGGAGAGCAGCGGCGTCAGCACGAAGACGCCGATCATCAGCGCACCGGCGCCGAGGCCGACCAGCTTGACCTCCTTGGCGGCCGAGCCGGCCACCAGGGCACCGACGCCGGCCGCGGCGAACAGCAGGCCGATCGTGTTGCGCACCAGCAGGCTCTTCTGGGTGGCCGGCTGCTCCGCCGAGCTCATCGCCGCGACCGGGGCGATCCGGGAGGCCCGGCGGGCGGGCAGCCAGGCGGCGAGCACGGTCACCGCGACGCCCACGCCGACCGAGGCGAGCACCGTGGACGGGCCGATGACCAGCGGGCCGTCCGGCAGGTTGGCCTCCAGCGGGCCGTTGAGCAGCGCGCGCAGACCGGCCGCCATCCCGATGCCGGCGAGCAGGCCGGCCACCGAGGCGGTCAGGCCGACGGCCAGCGCCTCGATCAGCACGGACCGGGTGATCTGCTTGCGGCCGGCGCCGACGGCGCGCAGCAGGGCGAGCTCCTTGGTGCGCTGGGCGACCAGCATGGTGAAGGTGTTGGCGATGATGAAGACGCCGACGAAGAGCGCGATGGCGGCGAAGACCAGCAGCGCGCTGCTCATGCCCTTGGTGCCGAGCTCGATCATCCGGTCCTGCTCGGCGGCGAGTTCGCGGCCGGTCCGGGCCTCGATCGCGTCGTCCTGCGGGACGGCCTGCCTGACGGCGGCGAGCAGCGCGGCGTCGTCGGCGCCGGGCTTGCCCTTGACGTCGATCTCGGCGAACCGGCCCGGGGTCAGGTAGAGCTGCTGGGCGGTCGCGGTGTCGAAGGCGGCGAGCGAGCCGCCGGAGACGACGCGCGGGTCGTTGGTCTGCAGGGTGCCGGTGAGCTTCAGCTCCATGACCGGGCCGTTGACGGCCACCCGGACGGTGTCGCCGACCTTGTAGCCGCCCTTGTCGGCGGTCTTCCGGTCGAGGGCGATCTCCCGGGCGTCCTTCGGCCCCCGGCCCTCGACCAGCGGGTAGCGCGGGTCGGTGCCGTCGGCGCCGGGCACGTAGTTGGTGCCGGTGGTGGAGAAGCCGTTGCCGATCAGCGCGCCCTTCTTGTCGGCGATGCCGGCGAAGCCGCTGACCACGCCGCGCGCCTCGGCGGCCCCCGGCAGGGCGGCCACCGCCTTGCGGGTGTCCTCGGTGAGCGTGGGGCCGGTGGAGCCCCTGCTGCCGCGGTCGTAGCCGTTGCTGACGGCGCCGCGGTCGCTGACCGTCACCGCGATGTCGGTGTAGCTCCTGGCGCTCTGGGAGCGGAGTGCGTTGCCGAGGGTGTCCGTGAAGACGAGGGTGCCGGCGACGAAGGCGGTGCCCAGCATGACGGCCAGTGCCGTCATCAGCAGTCGGCCCTTGTGGGCCAGCACGTTGCGCAGTGCGGTGCGGTACATGGGGTGTCCTGGGGTCTGCGGAGGGGCGGGGTGCTGGCGGTGGGGCGTCAGCTGGTGCGGCCCTTGGCGTCGAAGCGGCGCATGCGGTCC
>NZ_JBVINN010000063.1:0-35273 GCF_055579305.1 Kitasatospora sp. NPDC032757
TACTGCAGGGGGGACCCTGTGGGAGAGTAGGACGCCGCCGAACAATCATTCACAAAGAACCCCCGATCCGTCACGGATCGGGGGTTCTTTGCATTCCCGGAGAATTCCCGGGGAGGGCGGCACCGCAGAGGAGAGCATGCGGATGGTGCTGCCATCGGTGTGTGGTGCGGGGGTGGTCCGAAGAGGTGTTCGGGGTGGCCCGGAGGGCCTCGTCGACCGTCAATATGCCGCTAAAACTGCCTGATCAGCGCCCCGATCGGTGGAGAATCGCCTGCTACGCCGTAGTCTCCAAGGGAGGGGAACAGGTGTCCGGGGTGGTCCCCCGGGCCGGCCGGATCAAGAATGGTGCACATGGGACGCGGCAGGCTGCGGATCTACCTCGGGGCGGCTCCCGGGGTCGGCAAGACGTACGCCATGCTCGCCGAGGCGCACCGGCGGCTGGAGCGCGGTACCGACGTGGTCGTCGGCTTCGTCGAGGACCACGGGCGCCGGCACACCGCGGGTCTGGTCACCGGCCTGGAGACCGTGCCGCGCCGGGAGATGGTCCACCGGGGCGCCTCCTTCACCGAGATGGACCTGGACGCCGTGCTGGCCCGCCGGCCGCAGGCGGTGCTGGTGGACGAGCTGGCGCACACCAACGTCCCAGGCTGTCGCAACGCCAAGCGCTGGCAGGACGTCGAGGAACTGCTCGCGGCGGGCATCGACGTCGTCTCGACGGTGAACATCCAGCACCTGGAGTCGCTGGGGGACGTGGTGGAGGGCATCACCGGGGTCCGGCAGCGCGAGACCGTGCCGGACGAGGTGGTGCGGCGGGCCGACCAGATCGAGCTGGTCGACATGGACCCGCAGGCGCTGCGCCGCCGCCTCGCGCACGGCAACGTGTACGCGCCGGAGAAGATCGACGCGGCCCTCGCCAACTACTTCCGCCCGGGGAACCTCACCGCGCTGCGCGAACTGGCACTGCTCTGGACGGCCGACCGGGTCGACGAGTACCTCCAGAAGTACCGGGCCGAGCAGGGCATCAAGGGCACCTGGCAGGCCCGCGAGCGCATCGTGGTCGGCCTGACCGGCGGCCCGGAGGGCGCGACGCTGATCCGGCGCGCCGCCCGGATCGCCGCCCGCGGCTCCGGCGGCGAGCTGCTCGCCGTCCACATCTCCCGCTCGGACGGCCTGGCCGGCCCGGGATCGGGCTCCTCGCAGACGCTGATCGAGCAGCGGGCGCTGGTGGAGAGCCTCGGCGGCTCCTTCCACGCCGTCCTCGGCGACGACCCGGCAGCGGGACTGCTGGACTTCGCGCGGGGCGTCAACGCCACCCAGATCGTCCTGGGCACCAGCCGCCGGCCCGCCTGGCAGTACATCTACGGCCCGGGCGTCGGCACCACCGTGACCCGGGCGTCCGGCGACATCGACGTGCACATCGTCACCCACGAGCACGCCGCCCGGGGGCTGGGCCGGATCCCGATCCGCAAGGTCACCGACCTCGGCCGCACGCGCGCCGTCGCGGGCTGGATGATCGGTCTCGGCGGGCCGCCGCTGCTGGCCCTGTTGCTCACCCACGTGGAGGGCCTCGGGCTCTCGACCGACATGCTGCTCTTCCTGTCGCTGACGGTCTGCGCGGCGCTGGTCGGCGGGCTCTTCCCGGCGATCGCCTCCGCGCTGGTCGGGTCCTCGGCACTGAACTACTACTTCGCGCCGCCGATCCACACCTTCACCATCGACGAGCCGCAGAACATCATGGCGGTGGCGATATTCACCGCCGTCGGCATCGCGGTCGCCTCCGTGGTGGATCTCGCGGCCCGGCGCACCCACCAGGCCGCGCGCAGCCAGACCGAGGCCCAGACGCTCAGTGCCCTGGCCGGCACCGTGCTGCGCGGCGCGCCGGGCGGGGACGGCGTGCTGACCGCGCTGCTGGAGCAGGTCCGGGAGACCTTCCAGCAGGACTCCGCCGTGCTGCTGGAGCGGCCCGACCCGCTCGGCCCGTGGCACCCGGTCGCGGTGGCCGGGCCGCACCCGCCGGAACGGCCGGAGACCGCCGATGTGGACGTCCCGGTCGGGGACACCCTGGCGCTGGCGCTGCGCGGCCGGGTGCTGCCCGCCGAGGACCGCCGTCTGCTCGGCGCCTTCGCCGCGCAGGCCGCCGTCCTGCTGGAGCGCCGCCGGCTGGCCGGGGAGGCCGCCGCGGCCCGCCGCGAGGCCGAGGGCAACCGGATCCGCACCGCCCTGCTCGCCGCCGTCTCGCACGACCTGCGCACCCCGCTGGCGGGCATCAAGGCCTCCGTCACCTCGCTGCGCTCCGCGGACGTCGAGTGGGACGAGGCGGACGAGGCCGAGTTGCTGGCCGGCATCGAGGCCGGCGCGGACCGGCTCGACCACCTGATCAACAACCTGCTCGACATGAGCCGGCTGCAGACCGGTACCGTCACGCCGCTGATCCAGGAGACCGACCTGGACGAGGTGGTGCCGTTCGCGCTCGGCGGTGTCCCGCTGGAGGCCGTCCGGCTGGACGTCCCGGAGACCCTGCCGATGATCCGGGCCGACGGCGGGCTGCTGGAGCGCTCGCTGGCCAACCTGGTCGAGAACGCCGTCAAGTACAGCCCGGCCGGGGTGAAGGTGCTGGTCAAGGCGGACGCGCTGGTCCCGGCGGGCGGGCCCGGCCGGGTCGAGCTGCGGATCGTCGACCGTGGGCCGGGCGTGCCCGAGGACGCCAAGGAGCGGATCTTCGCGCCGTTCCAGCGGTACGGGGACGCGCCGCGCGGTGCCGGGGTGGGCCTCGGGCTCGCCGTGGCCCGTGGGTTCGTCGAGGCGATGGACGGCACGGTCACCGCCGAGGACACCCCCGGCGGCGGCCTCACCATGGTCGTCACCCTGCCCGCCGCCGACCGCCCGGCCGAGCCGCCCGAGCCGGTCCCACCGCCGGGACCCACGGACCGCCCTTCCCACGTATGACCACCTCTCTTCCGACAGCTGTGAAAGGCGGAGCCCGCATGACCCGGGTCCTCGTCGTGGACGACGAACCACAGATCGTCCGCGCGCTGGTGATCAACCTCAAGGCCCGCAAGTACGAGGTCGACGCGGCCCACGACGGCGCGAGTGCGCTGGAGCTGGCCGCAGCCCGCCACCCCGACGTGGTCGTCCTCGACCTGGGCCTGCCCGACATGGACGGCGTCGAGGTGATCAAGGGTCTGCGCGGCTGGACCAGGGTGCCGATCATCGTGCTCTCCGCCCGGCACGCCTCCGACGAGAAGGTCGAGGCGCTCGACGCCGGCGCGGACGACTACGTCACCAAGCCGTTCGGCATGGACGAGCTGCTCGCCCGGATGCGCGCCGCCGTCCGCCGCGCCGAGCCGGTGGCCGGCGAGGACGACTCCCTGGTGGTCACGGAGAGCTTCACCGTCGACCTCGCCGCGAAGAAGGTCAACCGGGACGGCACGGACGTCCGCCTCACCCCGACCGAGTGGCACCTGCTGGAGGTGCTGGTCCGCAACGCCGGGCGGCTGGTCAGTCAGACCCAGCTGCTCCAGGAGGTCTGGGGCCCCGCCTACCGCACCGAGACCAACTACCTGCGGGTCTACCTCGCGCAGCTGCGCCGCAAGCTGGAGCGCGACCCCTCGCACCCGCGGCACTTCATCACCGAGCCGGGCATGGGGTACCGCTTCGAGAGCTGAGCCGAGCTGAGCCGAGCAGGGTCGGGCCGCGTCGGGCCGGGCCGAGCGGGACCGGGCCCGGCGGCGGGCCGGTCCCGGTACCCCGCTGACCTCGTGACCTGCCGCAGGCGGCCCCGATACCGGTAGCCTTTCCGACATGAGTGGTGACATCAGCAGCGACCAGCCGCAGGGCCGCTTCCGCCGTATGCTCAGCCGGCTGACCTCCTCCCAGGAGGAGCTGCAGGCGGAGGAGCTGCGCCAGGAGAGCGCGGCGGAGTCGGGCTGCACTCCGATCGCCAGCTGCGGGGACCGTGAACTGGTCACCGTCGCGGGCACCCTGCGCACAGTGACCCTGCGCCCCCGGGCCGGCGTGCCCGCGCTGGAGGCCGAGCTCTTCGACGGCACCGAGGCGCTGGACGTGGTCTGGCTCGGCCGTCGCTCCATCGTGGGCATAGAGCCCGGCCGCCGGCTCGTCGCCAGCGGCCGGATCGGCCACGCACGCGGGCGCCGCGTGCTGTTCAACCCCCGCTACGAGCTGCGTCCGGTTGGACACGGGAGCGAATGAGCGTGAGCAATCAGCCCGGCGGCGAGTCCGCCGCCCAGCTCGACCTGGCCAAGCCCGACCCGGCCGGGAGCGACCGGGACAGTGCCGAGGCCGAGGCGGCCCGGCAGGCGGCCGCCTCCAAGGAGGCCGCCGACACCGTGATGCAGGCCTTCGGCGGCGTGCGCGGCATGGTCGACATGACCCTGCCCGGCCTGGTCTTCATCGTCACCTACAACATCACCCACCAGGTCCCGGCGGCCGCCTGGGCCGCGCTCGGCCTGAGCGCCCTGTTCGTGGTGGCGCGCCTGGCCAAGCGGGAGACCGTCCAGCACGCCTTCAGCGGCGTGTTCGGGGTCGCCATCGGTGCCTGGATCTCGATGAAGACCGGCAAGGCGGAGAACTTCTACCTGCCCGGCCTGCTCTGGAACGTCGGCTACTGCATCGGCCTGGCCGTCTCGGCGCTGGTCCGCTGGCCGTTGATCGGTGTGATGCTCGGCCCGGTGACCGGCGAGATGTTCACCTGGCGCAAGGAGAACCCGGGCAGGCTGGCGGCCTACACCAAGGCCACCTGGGCCTGGGTGATGATCATGGGCATCAAGCCGCTGATCCTCTTCCCGCTGTACTTCACGCACAACGTCAACCTGCTCGGCTGGCTCAAGGTCGCCCTCGGCATCCCGCCGATGCTGCTGGCGATGTACGTCACCTGGCAGATCCTGCTGAAGGCGCCGCCGCCGATCAAGGCGCAGCTGGACGAGGAGCCCGGCGACTAGGACGGCCGTCCGGCGGGCCGCCAGGACGGCCGCCGGGACGCGAGAGGGCCCGCACTCGAAACCGAGTGCGGGCCCTCTCGCGTTCGTCCCCGCTACTGGGCGCCGGAGGACGCCGAGAGCAGGTTCTCCAGCTCCTCCTCGCGCTCCTGCGCGGCCACGAAGAGCAGCTCGTCGCCGCCCTCCAGGGTGTCGTCCTTGCCCGGGGTGAGCACCCGGCCCTCGCGGATGATGGTCACCAGCGAGGTGTCCGGCGGCCACGGCACGTCGCCGACCCGGGTACCGACCAGCTCGGTGTCGGAGGCCAGGGTCAGCTCGACCAGGTTGGCGTTGCCCTGGCTGAAGCGCATCAGCCGGACCAGGTCGCCGACGCTGACGGCCTCCTCGACCAGGGCGGACATCAGGCGCGGGGTGGAGACGGCGACGTCCACGCCCCAGGACTCGTTGAATAGCCACTCGTTCTTCGGGTTGTTCACCCGGGCGACCACCCGCGGCACCCCGTACTCGGTCTTCGCGAGCAGCGAGACGACCAGGTTGACCTTGTCGTCACCGGTCGCGGCGATCACCACGTGGCAGCGCTGCAGCGCCGCCTCGTCCAGCGAGGTGATCTCACAGGCGTCGGCCAGCAGCCACTCCGCCATGGGGACCCGCTCCACCGAGATGGAGTTGGGGTTCTTGTCGATCAGCAGGACCTCGTGGCCGTTCTCCAACAGCTCGCCCGCGATCGAGCGGCCGACGGCACCGGCTCCGGCAATGGCGACCCGCATCAGTGACCCTCCTCGTCAGGGCCCTGCGCGAACGCGGCCTCGACCGCCGCCAGGTCGGCCCGGCGCAGCATCACGTGCACCAGGTCGCCCTCCTGCAGCACCATCTGGGGCGTGGGCAGCACGCCCTCGCCGAGCCGGGTGACGAACGCCACCCGGGTGTCGGAGGCCTCCTCCAGCGCGCTGACCCGGTGGCCGATCCAGCGCGGGGAGTACGCGACCTCGGCGAGCTGGACGGTGCCGCTCGGGTCCTGCCAGAGCGGCTCGGCGCCGCTCGGCAGCAGCCGGCGCAGCATCTGGTCGGCCGTCCAGCGGACGGTGGCCACGGTCGGGATGCCCAGGCGCTGGTAGACCTCGGCGCGGCGGGGGTCGTAGATCCGGGCCGCGACGTTCTCCACGCCGAAGTTCTCCCGGGCCACCCGGGCCGCGATGATGTTGGAGTTGTCACCGCTGGAGACGGCGGCGAACGCGCCGGCCTCCTCGATGCCCGCCTCCTTCAGGGTGTCCTGGTCGAAGCCGACACCCGTGACCCGGCGCCCGTTGAATCCGGCGCCCAGGCGGCGGAAGGCCGTCGGGTCCTGGTCGACGACGGCGACCGAGTGGCCCTGTTTCTCCAGCGCTCTTGCGAGGGCGGAGCCCACGCGGCCGCAGCCCATGATGACGATGTGCACCGGCGCTACCTCACCCGTCCCGTTGGGTTCTTGACCTGCGCAAACACCGTTCGTCATCCTTCCCCGCCCCGCCGTCCGGGGCGAGCGTTCTCGTGGTCGCGCGGCTCGACAACCTGAGTGTTGCCCGCCTGCTCGTATCCGACACGCTAGCCGGTCCACCGAACACAGTCGCGACGAAGGGGGGGACGTAAGTCGGACCGCACGGCGAACAGCCCCTACGATTCCTTACCGTGCCTATGCCGACTGACCTTCCGAAACGCATCCTGATCGGGCGTGCGCTACGCAGCGACAAGCTCGGGGAAACACTGCTCCCCAAGCGCATCGCGCTGCCCGTCTTCGCCTCGGACGCGCTCTCCTCGGTCGCGTACGCGCCCGAGGAGATCCTGCTGACGCTCTCCCTGGCGGGCGCCTCGGCCATTCACTTCTCATGGCAGATCGGCGTCGTCGTCGCCATCGTGATGCTCGCCGTGGTGGCCTCGTACCGGCAGAACGTGCACGCGTACCCGAGCGGCGGTGGCGACTACGAGGTCGCCACCGTCAACCACGGCGCCAACTCCGGCCTGGTGGTCGCCAGCGCGCTGATGGTCGACTACATCCTCACCGTGGCCGTGTCCACCACCTCCGGGGTGGCCAACGTGGTCTCCGCGGTGCCCTCGCTGCGCGGCCACGAGCTGACCCTCTCGGTGGTCGTGGTCATCGTGCTGATGGGCATGAACCTGCGCGGGGTCCGCGAGTCCGGCAGCGCCTTCGCCGTCCCGACGTACGCCTTCATGATCGGCGTGCTCGGCATGGTGGTGTACGGCGTGGTCCGCCACTTCGGCCTCGGCCAGGACATGCCCGCCGAGAGCGCCGGCTTCCACCTCCAGGCCACCCCCGGCAACGAGTCGCTGGCCGGCTTCGCGATGGTGTTCCTGCTGCTCAAGGCGTTCTCCTCGGGCTGTGCCGCGCTGACCGGCGTCGAGGCGATCTCCAACGGCGTGCCGGCCTTCCGCAAGCCGAAGAGCAAGAACGCGGCGACCACGCTGCTGATGATGGCGTCCATCGCCGTGGTGATGTTCATGGGCATCATCTGGCTGGCCCGCCTCACCGGCGTCCAGATGGCCGAGAACCCCGTCGAGCAGCTCGGCGGCGCCCCCGGCGACTACCACCAGAAGACCGCGCTCGCCCAGATCAGCGAGGCCGTCTTCTCCAACTTCACGCCCGGCTTCTACTTCGTCGCCGCCGTGACCGGCCTGATCCTGGTGCTGGCCGCCAACACCGCCTTCAACGGCTTCCCGGTGCTCGGCTCGATCCTCGCCCAGGACCGCTACCTGCCGCGTCAGCTGCACACCCGCGGTGACCGGCTGGCCTTCTCCAACGGCATCATCCTGCTGGCGCTGGCCGCGATCCTGTTCATCATCGCCTTCGACGCCGACCCCACCCGGCTGATCCAGCTCTACATCGTCGGCGTCTTCGTCTCCTTCAACATGAGCCAGTCCGGCATGATCCGGCACTGGACCAGGCTGCTGCGCACCGAGACCGACCCGGCCAAGCGCCGCCACATGCAGCGCAGCCGGGCGATCAACACCTTCGGCCTGGTGATGACCATGGCCGTGCTGATCGTCGTCCTCGCCACCAAGATCAGCCACGCCTGGATCGCGATCGCCGCGATGGTCGTGCTGTTCGTGATGATGAAGGCGATCCGCCGCCACTACGACCGGGTCTCCCACGAGCTGGTCGCCGCCGAGGAGCCGGACGACGTGGTGCTGCCCACCCGGGTGCACGCCATCGTGCTGGTCTCCAAGCTGCACAAGCCCGCCCTGCGCGCCCTCGCGTACGCGCGGCTCGCCCGCGCCCACACGCTGGAGGCCGTCACCGTCAACGTCGACCCGGCGGACACCGCGGCGCTGCGCCAGGAGTGGGACGAGCGTGGCATCGAGGTGCCGCTCAAGGTGCTGGACTCGCCGTTCCGCGAGATCACCGGGCCGGTCCTGGACTACGTCAAGAACCTGCGCCGAAGCAGCCCGCGCGACGTCGTCTCGGTGTACATCCCGGAGTACGTGGTCGGTCACTGGTACGAGCACCTGCTGCACAACCAGAGCGCACTGCGCCTCAAGGGGCGGCTGCTGTTCAAGCCCGGGGTCATGGTGACCTCGGTACCCTGGCAGCTGGAGTCCTCCGAGCGGCGCAGGCCGCAGAAGGCCTGGTCGGCGCCGGGTGCCGTCCGGCGTGGTGAGCCCCGGGCGCCGAAGGCCGTAAAGTCGAAGGTCTCCGGTACGCCGGACGGTACGACCGCCGCCTCCGCTGACAGCAGCAAGGACTCCTCCCAGTGACCCGCAACACCCCGTCCCGCTCCCACGGCTCGTCCGGTTCGTCCGGCGGCTCCGGCAAGGGCTCAGCCAAGGGCGCCCGCAAGGGCGGCGCCGGCAAGCCCGGGCAGGTCGCCCGGCCGCGCTGGGGCAAGCCCGTCCGCCCGGCCGCCACCGACCGCGACGGCTTCACCGCGCAGACGGCGCCGCTCGCGCCGGCGGAGCGCGCCCCGGAGCCGGAGCGTGACGAGCGCCCCGCGCGGGCGGAGCGCGCCGAGCGCCCCGCTCGCGGCGAGCGGCCGGCCGCCGGCTCGCCGCGCCAGGAGAAGGCCAAGGAGAAGCCCAAGGACGGGGAGCGTCCGCGCAAGCAGGCCGTCCGCCCGCCGAAGGCGCTGCGCACCACCCGCGCCCCGCGCGCCGAGGCGGCCCCCCGGGGCCCCGGCGGCGACCCGCTGCTCGGCGAGCGCTACGAGGTCGAGGTCGGCCCCGTCGCGCACGGCGGCGGGCACTGCGTGGCCCGGCACGAGGGCCGGGTGCTGTTCGTCCGGCACGCGCTGCCCGGCGAGAAGGTCGTCGTGCAGGTCACCGAGGGCACCACCAAGTCGCGCTTCCTGCGCGCCGACGCGGTGGAGATCCTGGATCCCGCCAAGGACCGGATCGCCCCGCCCTGCCCGTTCGCCGGGCCGGGCAAGTGCGGCGGCTGCGACTGGCAGCACGTCACCCCCGGCGGGCAGCGCAAGCTCAAGGTGCAGGTGCTCACCGAGCAGCTGGCCAAGCTGGCGGGCCTCACTCCGGCCGAGGCCGGCTGGGACGGCAGCGTCGAGCCGGTCGGCGGCAAGCTCCCGGCCGGGCAGGTGCCGGCGTGGCGCACCCGCGTGCAGTACGCGGTCGACCAGGAGACCGGCAAGGTCGGCCTGCGCAAGCACCGCTCGCACGAGATCCAGCCGATCGACCGCTGCCTGATCGCCGCCGAGGGCGTCGCCGAGCTGGGCATCGAGGCCCGCGACTGGCCGGGCGTCGCCACCGTCGAGGTGATCGCCGCCGCCGGTTCCTCCGACCGCCAGGTGGTGCTCACCCCGTCGCCGGGCGCGCAGCTGCCGCTGGTCGAGCTGGACAAGCCGGTGTCGATCGCCCGGATCGACGAGCACGACAACATCCACAAGGTCCACGGCCGCTCCTTCGTGCGTGAGCGCGCGGCCGGCCGGACGTGGCGGGTCAGCAACGGCGGCTTCTGGCAGATCCACCCGGAGGCCCCGGACACCCTGGTCGACGCCGTCCTGGACGGTCTGGACCCGCAGTGGGGCGAGAACGCGCTCGACCTGTACTGCGGCGTCGGCCTCTTCGCCGGCGCACTGGCCGACCGGGTCGGCGAGGACGGCGCGGTGCTCGGCATCGAGTCCTCCAAGCAGGCCGTGGTCGACGCCCGTCACAACCTGGCCGTGCTGGACAACGTGCGGATCGAGTGCGACCGGGTCGAGACGCTGCTGCCGCGCACCGGCATCACCTCCACCGACCTGATCGTCCTCGACCCGCCGCGGGCCGGTGCCGGCCGTGAGACCGTCGCCCACCTGGCCGGCCTCTCCGCCCGCCGGATCGCCTACGTGGCCTGCGACCCGGCGGCCCTGGCCCGTGACCTCGCGTTCTTCCGCGAGGGCGGGTACCGGCCGGTCTCGCTGCGGGCCTTCGACCTGTTCCCGATGACCCACCACTTCGAGTGCGTGGCGATCCTGGAGCCGGTCGGCGAGTAGCCGGACGGGCACGACCACAGCTGAACGGCAGGGAGGCGGCACCCGGGTTCCGGGGGCCGCCTCCCTGCCGTCGGTCTGTCTGCGGGCTCGTGTTGCGGGCTCGTGCGGGCTGTCGCGGGGCCGTGCGGGTGCTGCCGGGCGCTCCGTGGGCCGTTCAGCGCAGGTTCTGTTCCTCTTCGTCCGCGCTGTGCGGCAGGGCGATGCCGTGCTGGGCGGCGAGCCGGAGCAGCCCGGCGATGCGGCCCTCGTACGCCTGGACGCCGTCGGCGTCCCCGTCGGCCCGCGCGGCGGCGAGGTCCTTGCGGGCCAGGGCGAGCTGCTCGCGCAGCTCCTGGTCGAACATGGCTGTCATTGCCGGCCTCCACACCGGTCGGTGCCGCTCCTGGGAATGCTCGGAGTAGTTCAGAGTCTCGGAAGATGAAGAACTCTTCAAGTCTCGCTCCTCCGGCTGGATCCGCAGGGCTCCCCGCGCCGGTTCACGAGGGTTGTTCCGGCAGGCGGCGCCCGGCCGAGGGGGCGGCGGGCGGCGGGGGCGCCGCGCCCGGGAAGGATCCACGGCGCTCCACTTCGCCCCGCCCGCTCACCTCGCTCCACCGCGCGGGGAGGGCGGCCCGGGTCGGCCTCCGGGGGTTCACGCCCGCGCGGCGGGGGCATGGCCCAGAGGCGGGAAGGGCGTGCGGGGCCGTACGTGCGCCCTTGTTGTGCTAGCGCTTTGGCGCTAGCTTGAGGTTCATGGGCAAGAAACAGCTGAACGTCCGGGTGGACGCCACCACCGCGGAGATGGCCCGGGAACGGGCGGAGCAGCAGGGGATCAGCATGAACCAGTACATCGAGCGCCTGGTCCAGCAGGACATGGGCGAGGCCGGGCGCGCGTTCGTCGACGCCGCCGCGCAGTTCATGAAGGAGTACGAGACGGCGTTCCTGGCCGAGTTCGGTGGCGCGGCCGACCTCCAGGACGTGCGCCGTTGAACCTGGAGGTCGACCTCTCGTGGCTGCTCATGACCGCCGAGCAGTACACGCCCGGTGACCCGCAGGTCACCGACTACGGATCGCTGCTCGCGGCGGTCTCCCGCCACCAGGCCGAGATCTTCGACATCGCCGTCTACCCCGAACCGCAGGACCGTGCCGCCGCCCTGATGCACCAGCTGATCCGGGTGCCGGCCCTGGAGAAGACCAACGAGCTGTTCGCCACCGCCGTCGCCTACGCCTACCTGGTGGCCAGCGGCTGCACGGTCGCGACCACCGCCCGTGAGGTGCGCAGCCTCGCCCGGGCCATCCGCGAGGGGCGGCTCGGCGTGTCCGGGGTCGCCGAGCGGCTGGCGGCGTGGGTGGTGGACGAGGCCGAGGGCGAGGGCGTCAGCGGTGAGGAGGACGAGGACTCGGACTGAGGCTGCCGCACCGGCCGGTCGGAGCGGACCGGGCGCGCCGTCGGGCCGGTCGGACCGGTTATGCCGCGGGGGCCCCGTCCGTCGCGGGCTCGGCGATCAGGGCCGTCGCGAACGGGCGGAAGCCGGCCCGGCGGTAGATCCGGGCGACGTCCTCGTCGGCGGCGGACAGGAACACCGTCCGCACGCCGTTGGCCCGTGCGTGCGCGACCAGCTCCGCGGTGACCGCGAGGCCGAGCCCCTGTCGGCGTGCCGACGGCAGGGTGCCGACACCGGCCACCTCGCAGACCCGGCCGACCGGGTTGTACTGGCCCGCGCAGAGCGCCGAACCGTCGCGGAGGGCCGCGGCGAACACCGTCTGCCCGGCGGTGATCCGCCCGGAGATCCGCGCCAGCGAGCCGTCCGCCGCCACCTTCTCGGCGGCCACGGCCAGTTCCGCCACCCCGGCGGTGCCCGTGGCGGTGCCCGGCTCGCCGAACGCCAGGTGCGGGACGGCCACCGCACTCGCCAGCTCCGGGGCGTCGGCGGCCAGGACCCGGACCTCCACGCCCTCGGGCAGCGCCGACGCCGCCCCGGCCGGCTCGTCCTCCGGGCCGAGCACCAGCAGCGGGTGCTCGTGCACCGCCAGCCCGGCCTCCTCCACCGCCGCGCGCAGCTGCGGGTTCTGCTCGGCCACCCACTCGAAGGCCTCCGGCGCACCCAGCTCGCGCTGGCGCGCCAGCACCCGGCGGACGTCCTCGGCGGTGGCCGCCGGGCCGGAGTGCCCGAATGCCGGACGGGCGTAGTACGGCCAGCCCTGGCCCTCTCGGACGAACAGGCTCAGCGGACCGAAGTCCTCGACGCGGGCGGCGGAGCGCGGCACGGCGTCGTAGTACTGCTCGATCCCTGCGAGGAGGTCGAGGAACGCGCGGCGGGCGGGATCAAGATCGTCAGAGGTCACGCCGTGCATCCTGGCAGGCCCGTCGCGGGCCTGCCACTGATTTGGGTCACCGGGCCGGCCGCCGCCGGGCTACCGCCCGGCCGCCACTGGGCGGGGCCGGGAGCCCGGGCATTTCGGCCCGATTGTTGCCCAATGCTTACAGGCCGGGCGATCTTGCGTGCAGGCGCCATGGCATTCTGGGGCCTTTACAGCTCTGCCGGACGGGAACGGCGGACGTCCGCGTGGGCGAGGCGAGGGGGATGACAGGCTCATGAGGCTCTGCTTTCTGGTCGAGGAGCACTACCGGCACGACGGCATGCCGCTCGACGTGGTGCGCCGGCTCACCGCGTGGGGACACCGCGTGGACGTGCTGCGCCCCGGCAACTCGCTGATGGCGATCTCCGAGGCCGTCCGGGCCGGCAGCCACGACGCCTGGGTGCTCAAGACCGTCTCCGGCGGCCCCGGCCTCACCCTCCTGGAGGCGGCCGCCGCCGTCGGCCTCACCACCGTCAACGACGTCCGGTCCATCCGCGGCGTCCGGGACAAGGCGCTCGCCGCGGTCATCGCGCGCACCCGCGGGCTGCCCGTCCCGGTCACCTACGCGGCGGCCCGGTGGGAGCGGCTGGCCGAGATCCCCGCCTCCGAGTACCCGCTCGTCGTCAAGCCCGCCGACGGCAGCTCCGGCCGCGCCGTGCGGCTCGTCCCCACCCCCGACCACCTGGTCGAACTCGGCCCCCTGCTCGCCGGCGAGGGCCTGCTGATCGCCCAGCCCTACGTGCCCAACTCCGGTACCGACCTCAAGGTGTACTGCGTCGACGGCGAGCTGTACGCGACCGAGCGCTGCTCGCCGCTGCACCCCGGGCAGGGCGTGCGCGAGCGGCAGGTGCCGCTCCCCGCCGAGGTGGCGCGGATCGCCGGGCAGGTGGGAGAGGTGTTCGGGCTCGACCTGTACGGCGTGGACGTGCTGCTCGGCCCGGACGGGCCGGTGGTCGTGGACATCAACGACTTCCCCAGCTTCCGCCAGGTGCCGGACGCGGTGGCCCGGGTCTCCCGCGCCGTGCTGCGGCTGGCCCGCACCGGGACGGCGGTCTCCGTGCCGGCGCCCGCGCTGGTGCGGGAGCCGTCGTCGGCGTCGTCGGTGGTGTCGGCCGTGTCGGTGCCGTCGGCGCCGGCGCCGCTGCGGCTTCCCGCGCAGGGGGCCGGAGTCGGCGTCGGTGGTTCCGTCGGCGCCGTGGGCGTCGGCGGTGCGGGCCTGGTCGACGGCGGCTTCGGGGGCGCCGGCTTCGTCAGCGGCGGCATGGGCGGCGCGATATGAGGATCTGCCTGCTCACCCCCGACCCCGGCCACCCGCTGCTCGCCGCCACCGCCGCCCTGCTCGCCGCCGACCACCAGGTCGAGACCATCGACCCCACCGGCGGTGACACCCCGCCCGCCGAACGGCTCGGCCCCGGCCCGCTCGCCGACGTCTACCTGCTCAAGGCCCGCACCCCGCAGGCCCTCGCGCTCGCCCGCCACCTGGAGGAGCACGGCGCCCCCGTCGTCAACTCGGCCGCCGCGACCGCGTTCTGCCAGGACCGCACCGCCATGGCCGACCTCGCCCACCGCGCCGGACTGCCGTTCGCCGCCACCCGCACCGCCGCGAGCCTCGCCGAACTGGCCGACGCCGAATACCCGATGGTGGTCAAGAGCCGCCACAGCCGCCGCCACGACCTCGTCGCCCGCGTCGACGGCCCCGACCGGCTGACCGCCCTCGCCGAGCGGTGGCCCGGCGAACCCGTGATCGCCCAGCCCTATCTCGCCAACACCGGCTGGGACCAGAAACTCTGGGTCGTCGACGGGCAGGTCTTCTGCGAGCGCCGCCGCTCCGAAATCGCGGTCGACGACCGGCCCGCCGGAGGCCGGTTCGGCCCCGCCGAACTCCCGGCCGACCGCGCCGAGCTGGCCCTGCGGGTCGGCCGGGTCTTCGGCCTCGACGTCTACGGCGTCGACCTGCTCGACGGGCCCGCCGAGCCCGTCATCGTCGACGTCAACGCCTTCCCCGGCATCCGCGGCCAGGCCGGCGCCCCCGAGGCGCTCGCCGAGCTCGCCCTGCGCGCCGCCCGCCGGGGTGGCGGCACCCCGCGCCTCCCGGGCCTTCCGCACGTCCCCGGCCAGCGGGACGGGCGGCCGCGCACCGCCGGTCGTTAGGCTTGCCCTTCCGGCCGGACCGCACGACCGGATCGCGAGAGAAGACGGACGTTGCTGCAGGACATCGAGCCCTACCTGGCCTGCCCGCACTGCGCGCAGGCCCTCACCCCCGACGGGCGCACCCTGCGCTGCCCCGGCGGGCACAGCTTCGACATCGCCAAGCAGGGCTACGTCAGCCTGCTCGCCGGTGACGCCCACACCGGCACCGGTGACACCGCCGACATGGTCGCCGCCCGCAGTGACTTCCTCGCCGCCGGCCACTACCGCCCGATCGCCGACGCCCTCGCCGGCGCCGCCGCGGCCGCGGCGCCCGAGGGGCTCGTCGCCGACCTCGGCGCCGGCACCGGCCACTACCTCGCCCACGTCCTCGACGCCCTGCCCGGCCGGCCCGGCGCCGCCCTCGACATCTCCAAGTACGCGCTGCGCCGCGCCGCCAAGGCCCACCCCCGGATCGGCGCCGTCGTCTGCGACGCCTGGCGCCCGCTGCCACTGCTGGACGCCACCGCCGGCCTCGTCCTCAACGTCTTCGCCCCGCGCAACGGCCCCGAGATCCGCCGCGTCCTGCGCCCCGGCGCCACCCTGCTCCTGGTCTCGCCCACCGCCCGCCACCTGCGCGAACTCGTCACCGAGCTGGGGCTGCTCTCGGTCGACGAGGAGAAGCAGCGCCGGATCGACGAGAAGCTCGGCCCCTACCTCACCCCGGCCGGGCAGCAGCAGGTCGAGTTCACCATGCGGCTCTCCGCCGCCGACGTCCGCACCGTCGTCGGCATGGGCCCGAGCGCCTGGCACACCGACCCGGACAGACTGGCCGCCCGCCTCGCCGGGCTGCCCGACCCGGTCGAGGTCACCGCCTCCGTGACGATCGCCGCCTACCGGCGCTGAGCGGGCCGTTCCCGGCCGGCGCCCCCGGCGGGGACCGCCCACCTCGTTGGGATGAATCTGCCGGGCAGGCACGTTTCTGCCGCCCCGACGGCGGCTAACGTCCCACGGGTGAACCGCGACGCCACCCGGCCCGCCGTGCCGGCCCACCCCCACCAGCACACCTCGGACCCGGGGCGGCCGCCCGCCCAGCGCCCCACCCTCGAGGAACTCCGGCTCACCTCGTTCAAGTCCTACCGGCGCGCCACCCTGCCGCTCGCGCCCCTCACCGTGCTGCACGGACCGGCCGGCGTCGGCAAGTCCAACGCCCTCGACGCCCTCGCCGTCCTCTCCCGCCTCGCCCTCGGCGAGGAGATCACCGACTCCCTCGACGGCCTCCCCGGGCGGCGCGGCCCGCTCGGCACCCCCGTCCGCGGCGGCCTGGCCGGCTGCGTGCCGCACGGCCGCAACGCCCTCATCCTCGGCTGCACCGTCCGCTCCGCCGACGGCCCGATCGGCCTCGACGTCGTCATCCGCACCGACGGCCCCGTCCGGATCGCCCGCGAACAACTCACCCTCGACGGCCGGACCCTGGTCGAGACCGGCGAACAGGACCTCCGGCACCACCGGACCAACGTCAGCTGGCACAACGACACCCGGCAGGGCGACATCCGCGCGCCCTTCCCCAACACCACCCTGGTCACCGCACAGATCCCGCTGCGCGTCGCCGGCTCCTCACCCGGCGAACGCAAGGTGCTCGCCGCCACCGAGCACCTGCTCACCGCCCTGCGCGAGGTCTTCCCCGTCCACCCCGTGCCCGCCCTGATGCGCGACTGGGCCCGCCCCGACCCGCAGGCCCGGCTGCTCAGCACCGCCGCCAACATCTCCTCCGTCATCGCCCGGCTCAGCGGCGAATGCGCCCGCCGGTACGGCCGGCTGCTCCGCGTCGTCCAGTCCGCCGCCCCGTACCCCCTGCTCGGACTCGACCTCGCCCGCCGCGGCACCGGGGCCGGCGAACGCGTCCTCGCCGTCTTCGACGAAGGCGTCCGCGGCCGCACCGGCGCCGACCAGGCCTCCGACGGCATGCTGCGCCACCTCGCCTTCGCCGCGGTGCTGCTCACCGGGGCCGGGGTCCTGGACCTGGACGCGGCCGCCGAGGTGCCCTGGGCGCACCGGCAGCTCACCGTGCTCGCCGAGGACCTCGGGGCCGGGCTCGGCACCGAACAGACCGCCTCCCTGCTGCGGCTCGCCCGCGAGATGTGCGGGCGCCACCAGCTGCGGGTGCTCGGCGCGCTGCAGGAGCCGGCCGCGGCCCGGGAGGCGCTCGGCGGAGCCGGCGAGCTGCCGCCCGGGGTCGCGCTGGTGGATTGCCGGCGGGACCCGGGCTCCGGGCACACCGTGCTGCGCACCGAGACGGCGCGGGTGCCGGCCCAGGGCGGCGCGCTGGACGTTGCGGGGGCGGGGGCCGCCGGGGCGATGGCGCCCGCGGCGGCTGGGGCGGGGATGCCCGGGGTGGGCGTTCCCGGGTCGGGGGCCGTGGCCAGGGATGCGGTAGACCTGGAGGGTGACTGAACGAGTGACGGACCCCGCGGACCCGACCCTGGAGAGCCTGCGGCAGCGGCTGACGGACTTCGCCGCGGCGCGCAGCTGGGAGCCCTTCCACACGCCGAAGAACCTGGCGGCGGCGCTGACCGTGGAGGCCGGCGAGCTGTTGGAGATCTTCCAGTGGCTCACGCCCGAGCAGGCCGCGGCGGTGATGTCGGACCCGGACAGCGCGCACCGGGTGCGGGACGAGGTGGCGGACGTCCTCGCCTACCTGCTGCAGTTCTGCACGGCGGTCGGCGTGGACCCGCTGCCCGCGCTCGCCGCCAAGATCGAGCGCAACGAGCTGCGCTTTCCGGCCCCCGGGGCAGGACGCGGGGAGGGGCTCGCGGCAGGACGCGGCGAGGGGCCCGCGGCCGGGCGAGGCGAGGGGCCCGCGGCCGGGCAGGAGGCCGGACGTGGTCAGGGGGCGGGGGCCGGTCCGGGGTGCGGGGAGGCGTCCGACGTCAAGCGGGACGTGGGCGAATGACCCTTGTGAGGGACAGAAGTTATCCACACCCCCCGGGTTTTCCACAGGTTTCGAGGGGGTGGCTGCGCCGATCCGTCCGTCGGCGCACGCTTTCGCCGTGACCAGGTGTCCCCGCGGTCGAGCGACCGCCCGGACACCGCGAGAACGCGCGGAAGCGGAAGGGGTGGCGGCCGATGGAGGCGCTGCGATTGATCAAGACGGCCCGGCACGCCCTGGCGGAGGCCAGGAACGTACCGGATGTGCTGGCCGAGGCACGGCAGGCAGCACTGCTCACCGAGGCCGTGGGTGCCCGGCTGGCGGAGCTGGACGACGGCGACCTGGCCGGCCTCGGCCAGCAGCTGGCCGAGGCCGGCGGCCACGCGGCCGGTTGCCTCGACCACTCCTCGGGGGACTCGTCCGCCCTGCTGGGCCTGGGCGTCGGCGGGCGGGCCGGGCGGCTCACCGAACTCGGCCCGCTCGCCCCGATGCTGGCCGAACTCGGGGCACTGCTGCGGGACGCCGGCGAGACGCTGGTGGTGCTGGCCTGCGGTGCCGACACCGAGAGCCTGTACTGGACGTGCATCGACGGGGTCGACGCGGGCGCAGACTGCAAGGACCTCGTCACCCGGCTGGGGCAGGCGGTCCGTCGGGCGGCGGGAGAGAGCCGGCCGGAGCCGGCCGAGCCCGCAGCGGCCGGCTCGCCGCCGGCGAAGCCTCAGGCCTCGGAGGAGGAGAGCCCGTTACTCGTGCTCAGGCTCGGCCCGCCGTCCGCCCGGTCGGAGGCCCGGGCGCCGGACGACTGCAGCTCCGCGAGGTCCGCGGTCACCGAGGCGAGCAGTTCCTGCATCTGCTCCAGCAGGCTCTTCGGAGTGGCCGGCACCGCCGACGCGTCGGCAGCGGGATGCTGCTGCACGGCGGATGCCTCGGACCGGGGATCGGACATGAGCAGACCTCTTCGGATCGGTAGTGCGGTGTGAAGCGGCTGGCGGCGGCTCGGCGCGCGGCGCCGCGCCACCGGGGCAGGGGCCCCGCCGCTGCAACCAACGAACCGCCCGATACCGGGTCACCGACCACCACCCAATGCGGTCCAACTCCCGTGAGCGGTAAGCCTCCCGGGTGATCCGGGCTTGCCGCTGACCTGCCGCCTCGCTAGGTCCGTCCGGCCGGTCCTGCCGGTCCCGTTCGGCCGGTCCTGTCGGGCCGGTCCCGTTCGGCCGGCCCAGCCGGGCGCGCGATCGACCGGACAGGACCTGGGCGCGGGCGGCGCACCGGGGTGCCGGGTGACGGGTGACGGTTGCCGGGACGCGCAGGGCCCCCGGTGCCGTTGCGGCGCCGGGGGCCCGGGGACCTCGGGTGAGGAGGAGGTCAGTTGTGGGCGTGCAGCTCCGCGTTCAGGCCGCCCCAGGAGCCGGAGCGGGCGATGACCTCGACGGCGCCGGTCTGGGAGTTGCGGCGGAAGAGGAGGTTGTCCTGGCCGGACAGCTCGACGGCCTTGGCCACCTTGCCGTCCGGCGTGGTGACCCGGGTGCCGGCGGTGACGTAGAGGCCGGCTTCGACAACGCAGTCGTTGCCGAGCGAGATGCCGATGCCCGCGTTGGCGCCGAGCAGGCAGCGCTCGCCGACCGAGACGACCTGCTTGCCGCCGCCGGACAGGGTGCCCATGATCGACGCACCGCCGCCGATGTCGCTGTGGTCACCGACCACGACACCGGCGCTGATCCGGCCCTCGACCATGGAGGTGCCGAGGGTGCCGGCGTTGAAGTTGACGAAGCCCTCGTGCATCACGGTGGTGCCGGAGGCGAGGTGCGCGCCGAGGCGGACGCGGTCCGCGTGGGCGATGCGCACGCCCGACGGGGCGACGTAGTCGGTCATCCGCGGGAACTTGTCGATCCCGTAGACGGCGAGCTGGCCGCCCTGGGTGCGGACCGCCAGGCGGGCCTGCTCGACCTTGTCCACCTGCACCGGGCCGATGCTGGTCCACGCCACGTTGGCGAGCAGACCGAAGAGGCCGTCCAGGTTCTGGCCGTGCGGCTGCACCAGGCGGTGGCTCAGCAGGTGCAGGCGCAGGTAGGCGTCGTGCGCGTCGATCGGCTTCTCGTCCAGCGAGGCGATCGTGGTGCGCACGGCGACCACCTCGACGCCGCGGCGCGCGTCGGCGCGCAGCGCCTCGGCCGCGCCGGCGCCCAGCTCGGCCTCGGCCTGCTCGGCGGTCAGGCGGACGGTGCCGGCCGGGCCGGGCTCGGCGGCCAGCGCGGGGGCGGGGTACCAGGTGTCGAGGATGGTGCCGTCGGCGGCGATGGTGGCCAGACCTGCGGCGACGGCGCCGTTTGCGAGGGAGGTGGATTCTGCTGTCACATCGTGCACGTTAACGAATGCGGGCCGCCGGTGCCGAACACGCTCACCGGGCGGACACGGCGGCCGGCCGGCGGCGCCCGAGCCGTGCGAAGGGCGGACACCGGGCAAAACCCGGTGCTGGGCGGGCGCGTCCTGGGCAATACTCGGGCGGGTGTTCATGTCGATCTCCACCACCGGTACCGCCGGGAGCCCGGCCACCGACCTGGGTTTCCTGCTGCACAAGCACCCGGGCAAGGTCCAGCAGTTCTCGACGTCTCACGGCGAGGCGCACGTCTTCTACCCGGAGGCGGGTGACGAGGCCTGCACGGCCGCGTTGCTGCTCGATGTCGACCCCATCGCGCTGGTCCGCAGGGGCCGGGGCAAGGGCCGCGGCGGCTCGCCGGACTTCGCGCTCGCCCAGTACGTCAACGACCGCCCCTACGCGGCGTCCTCCCTGCTCGCGGTGGCGCTGCGGACGGTGTTCCGGACGGCGATGAAGGGCGTCTGCGAGGCCCGTCCCGGGCTGGCCGAGCGGTCCCGGCCCCTGCGGATCGTGCTGCCTGCCGTGCCGGCCAACGGCGCCGGCGAGGGCGGCGGGGTCGCGATGGCGGGCCGGCTCTTCGAGCCGCTGGGCTGGCAGGTCGAGGCGTCGGCGATCCCGCTGGACGAGGCGTTCCCCGAATGGGGCGAGTCGCGCTACGTCCGGCTGGAGCTGTCCGGTGCGGAGGTCCGCCTCGCGGACGCGCTGCAGCAGCTGTACGTGCTGCTGCCGGTGCTGGACGGCGCCAAGCACTACTGGGTCGCCCCGGACGAGGTCGACAAGCTGCTCGCCGCCGGTGAGGGCTGGCTGGCGGACCACCCGGAGCAGGCGCTGATCGCGCGCCGCTACCTGTCCCGCCGCTGGGCGCTCACCCGGCGGGCGATGGAGCGGCTGGAGCTGGCCCGGCTGGCGGAGGCGGACGACCGCGAGGTCGAGGAGATCGACAACGCGGTCGACGACACCGCCGAGGAGACCACCGACGACACTGCCGAGGACACCGGGCGCCCGGAGGCGAAGGAGCACGAGGACACCGGGGGCCCGGAGGCGAAGGAGCAGCCCGGCGAGGAGAAGAAGGTCTCGCTGGCCGAGCAGCGCCGCACGGCGATCTTGGCCGCGCTGGGCGAGGTCGGTGCGGCCCGGGTGGCCGATCTCGGCTGCGGGCAGGGCGAGCTGGTGGGCGCGCTGCTCAAGGACGCCCGGATCACCGAGGTGCTCGGCGTGGACGTGTCGGCCCGGGCGCTGTCGGCGGCCGCGCGCAAGCTGCGGCTGGAGCGGATGACGGAGCGCCAGGCGGCCCGGGTCAAGCTGGTCCAGGGCGCGCTGACGTACACGGACGCGCGGCTGAAGGGCTACGACGCGGCGGTGCTCTCCGAGGTGATCGAGCACCTGGACCTGCCCCGGTTGCCGGCTCTGGAGTACGCCGTCTTCGGGGCGGCCCGCCCGGCCGCGGTGGTGGTCACGACGCCGAACGCCGAGTACAACGTCCGCTGGGAGAGCCTGCCGGCCGGTCACGTCCGGCATGCCGACCACCGATTCGAGTGGGACCGGGCCGAGTTCCGTGCCTGGGCCGAGCGGGTCACGGAGGCGTACGGCTACACCGTGGTGATCCGCCCGGTCGGACCGGAGGACCCGGAGGTGGGCGCGCCGACACAGCTCGCCCTGTTCCGCATCGGCACGCCGCCCGAGCCCACGACCGCCGACGCGACGGCCGTCACCACCGAAGCAACGACCACCGAAGCCACGGCCGCCGAAGCCACCACGACGCCCGAAGGGGGCGAGACCCGATGACCGACGACGCACAGTCCCCGAAGCTCACCACGGACGCCCCGACCGGGGCCGCCCCCATCACGGACGCCCCGACCGGGGCCGCGCCCGCCGACCCGCCTGCCGACCTGCCCGTCGATGCCCAGGCCGGCACCAAGCCCCGCCGTCTCCCCGTCACCGACGTCTCGCTCGTCGTCCTCATCGGCACCAGCGGCGCGGGCAAGTCCAGCTTCGCCCGCAAGCACTTCCTCCCCACCCAGGTGATCTCCTCCGACTTCTGCCGCGGCCTGGTGGCGGACGACGAGAACGACCAGTCGGCCTCCGCCGAGGCCTTCGACGTGCTGCACTACATCGTCGGCAAGCGCCTCGCCGCCGGCCGGCTGACCGTCGTGGACGCCACCAACGTGCAGCCGGAGGCCCGCAAGCAGCTGGTCGCGATCGCCCGGGAGCACGACGTGCTGCCGATCGCGATCGTCCTGGACGTCCCGCCGGGCGTCTGCGCGGAGCGGAACAGGACCCGCCCGGACCGGCAGCTGCCGGCCCACGTGATCCCCCGCCAGAACCGCGAGCTGCGCCGCTCCCTGCGCGGCCTGGAGCGCGAGGGCTTCCGCAAGGTGCACATCCTGCGCGGCGAGGCGGAGGTGGAAGCCGCCGAGATCGTGCCGGAGAAGCGGTTCAACGACCTGCGCCACCTCACCGGCCCGTTCGACATCGTCGGCGACATCCACGGCTGCCGCTCCGAGCTGGAGACCCTGCTCACCCGCCTCGGCTATGCGCTCACCAGGGACGACGCCGGCCGCCCGGTGGACGCCGCGCACCCCGCGGGCCGGACCGCCGTCTTCGTCGGCGACCTCGTCGACCGCGGCCCGGACACGCCGGGCGTGCTGCGTCTGGTGATGGGCATGGTGGCGGCCGGGCACGCGATCTGTGTGCCGGGCAACCACGAGAACAAGCTCGGCCGGGCGATGGACGGCAAGAAGGTCACCGTCTCGCACGGCCTGCAGGAGTCGCTGGACCAGCTGGCGGGGGAGCCGGAGGAGTTCCGCGCCGAGGTCCGGGCGTTCATGCGCGGCCTGGTCAGCCACTACCTGCTGGACGGCGGCGCCCTGGTGGTCTGCCACGCGGGCCTGCCGGAGAAGTACCACGGCCGGGCCTCCGGCCGGGTGCGCTCGCACGCGCTGTACGGGGACACCACCGGCGAGACCGACGAGTACGGGCTGCCGGTGCGCTACCCGTGGGCGGAGGAGTACCGGGGCAGGGCGCTGGTGGTCTACGGGCACACGCCGGTGCCGGTGGCGAGCTTCCTCAACAACACCATCTGCCTGGACACCGGCTGCGTCTTCGGCGGCAGCCTCACCGCGCTGCGCTACCCGGAGCGCGAGCTGGTGAGCGTGGAGGCCGAGCAGGAGTGGTACGCGCCGGTGCGCCCGCTGCACACGGACGCGCCGGGTGCCCGCGAGGGCCGGCCGCTGGACCTCGCCGACGTCTCGGGCCGCCGGGTGGTGGAGACGGCGCTGCACGGCCGGGTCGCGGTGCGGGAGGAGAACGCGGCGGCCGCGCTGGAGGTGATGAGCCGGTTCGCGATCGACCCGAGGCTGCTCGCCTACCTGCCGCCGACCATGGCGCCGAGCGCGACCTCGCGACGGCCCGGCTACCTCGAACACCCGGAGGAGGCCTTCTCCGCCTACCGCGAGGACGGCGTCCGGCAGGTGATCTGCGAGGAGAAGCACATGGGCTCCCGCGCGGTGGTGCTGGTGGCCCGGGACGACACGGCGCTGGAGAAGCGGTTCGGCCTGGCCGGGCCGGGCGCGATCTGGACCAGGACCGGCCGGGCGTTCCTCGGCGACGACGGGCTGACCGCCGCCGTCCTGGGCCGGCTGCGGGCCGCCGCCGAGCGCTCGGGGCTCTTCGACGAGCTGGGCACCGGCTGGCTGCTGCTGGACGCCGAGCTGATGCCGTGGTCGCTGAAGGCCACGGAGCTGCTGCGCCGCCAGTACGCCGCGGTCGGCGCGGCGGCGGGCGCGGCGCTGCCGCAGGTGCTGGCCGCGTTGGAGCAGGCGGCCGGGCGCGGGCTGGACCTCGCCGGGCTGACCGCCCGCCAGCGGCAGCGCGCCGCGGACGCGCAGGCGTTCACCGAGGCGTACCGGCGGTACTGCTGGCCGACGGAGGGCCTGTCGGGGATCCGGCTGGCGCCGTTCCAGGTGCTGGCCGCCGAGGGGGCGAACCTGGCGGTGCGTCCGCACGACGAGCACCTCGCCTGGATCGACGGGCTGGCCGAGGCCGACCTGGCTGCTCACCGGGACGCCCCGGTGCTGCACCGGACCGGGCGGCTGGTGGTGGACACCGCGGACGAGGCGTCGGTCGCCGCGGGCGTGGCCTGGTGGGAGGAGCTGACCGGGGCCGGCGGCGAGGGCATGGTGGTCAAGCCGCTGGCGTCGCTGGTCCGCGGCAAGGCGGGGGAGGGGCGCCCGGGCGGGCTGGTCCAGCCGGGCGTCAAGGTCCGTGGCCGCGAGTACCTGCGGATCATCTACGGTCCGGACTACACCGAGTACCTGGACCAGCTGCGCCAGCGCTTCCTCGGGCACAAGCGCTCGCTGGCGCTGCGCGAGTACGCGCTCGGCCTGGAGGCGCTGGACCGGCTGGCGGCGGGCGAGCCGCTGTGGCGGGTGCACGAGCCGGTGTTCGCGGTGCTGGCGCTGGAGTCGGAGCCGGTGGACCCGCGTCTCTAGGCAGTGCGGCGAGTGCGGCGAGTGCGGCGGACGGGCCCCGCGGAGTCTCCGCGGGGCCCTGGCCTTCCCTCGGCCGCCGGTGCCCTCGGAAGGCTTTGCATATAAATTCCGAGTGTCGTATACAATTGCCGTTCCCGTTTCCCGCCCCGTCACCCCAGGAGCCCGGCATGGCGTTCAACCTCCGGAACAGGCACTTCCTCAAGGAGCTCGACTTCACGCCCCAGGAGTTCCGCTTCCTGGTGGACCTCGCCGCCCAGCTCAAGGCGGCGAAGTACGCGGGCACCGAGCAGCCCCGGCTGCGCGGCAAGAACATCGCGCTGATCTTCGAGAAGACCTCCACCCGGACACGCTGCGCCTTCGAGGTCGCCGCCCACGACCAGGGCGCCACCACGACCTACCTGGACCCTGCCGGCTCGCAGATCGGCCACAAGGAGTCGATCAAGGACACCGCCCGGGTGCTCGGCCGGATGTTCGACGGCATCGAGTACCGGGGCCACGGCCAGGAGATCGTCGAGGAGCTGGCCGAGTACGCCGGTGTCCCGGTCTGGAACGGCCTGACCGACGAGTGGCACCCCACCCAGATGCTCGCCGATGTGCTGACCGTCCGGGAGCACACCGCCAAGCCGCTCACCGAGGTGGCCCTCGCCTACCTCGGCGACGCCCGCTCCAACATGGGCAACTCGCTGCTGATCACCGGCGCCCTGCTCGGCATGGACATCCGGATCGTCGCGCCGCGCGCGCTCTGGCCCGCCGAGGAGGTGCAGAAGGCGGCGCAGGAGTTGGCCGGGACCACCGGTGCCCGGATCACCCTGACCGAGGACGTGGACGCGGGCGTGGCCGGCGCCGACTTCCTCTACACCGACGTGTGGGTCTCCATGGGCGAGCCCAAGGAGGTCTGGGCCGAGCGGATCGCGCTGCTCAAGCCGTACCAGGTGTCGATGGACACCGTCCGGGCCACCGGAAACCCGGACGTGAAGTTCCTGCACTGTCTGCCCGCCTTCCACGACCTCGGCACGGTGGTCGGGCGGCAGATGTACGAGGAGACCGGGATGAGCGAGCTGGAGTGCACCGACGAGCTCTTCGAGTCGGCGCACTCCGTCGTCTTCGACCAGGCGGAGAACCGCCTGCACACCATCAAGGCCGTGCTGGTCGCGACCCTCGGCGCTTAGGCCCTGCCAGCGCCGAGGCTCTGTCCGGACCCCAGGCCCTGTCCGGACCCCAGGCCCTGTCCGGACCGCAGGCCTTGTCCGGACCCCAGGCCCGGCCCGAACCCAGGCCCCGTCCAGCAAGGGCTCGTCACGGCGCCAGGTTCACACAGGCGGCCCGGTCGCCCGCCGCGTGCGGACCGGCCGGGCCGCCCGCGTGCAGCACCAGTGAGCGGGCCTTGCCCGGCCGTGGCTGCCAGGCCACCGCAGTGGCCGTGGAGCCGTCGCCCCGGTGGTCGGTGCGCAGCGTCAGCCGCAGCTCGTTGCGGTCGTTGACGTACGCGGGGTCGGTGGACGGCCGGACCGGGTCCACGGCGTCCTGGTAGTGCGGGCCGGAGGCGGCCGGGTCGGCCCCGCAGGAGCCGGTGTGCAGGTGCGCCGGGAACGCGTGGTCGGCGGCGAGCCCGGCCGCGGTCAGCGTCAGCACCGTCCGGCCGGGCACCGTGCGGTCGACCACCACCCGGACGTGCGAGCCGTACGGGACGAGGTCGGGCGCGTGACTGATCGCGGCCGGCGGGACGAATGCCGTCGCCGGGTCGAAGTCGGCGTCCACGACCGAGACCGGAGCGGCCGGTGTGCCGGGCGGGGCCGGAGCGGCCGACGCCGGTACGGAGGCGGAGGCCAGCAGGGCGAGCGGGATCAGGGCGGTGGCGGCGAACGGAGCGGACATCGGCAGGGGCCTTCCGAGGCGGTGCGGCGGACGCCCTGCTCAACGCCGCCGGGCCCGGACGGACACCCCTCGGCCCCGATGGCTCCTGTCGGACACCCCTCCGCCCGATGCCCTTGCCGGGCCCACCCCGCGTGGACCTGGTCACCCCGTCCGGCGGTGGGCCCCCTGGATCCCCCGGATCTCGCAGCGTGGCCCGCTCGCCCGCATCAGCCGCAGGTCCGCCGTGACCAGCGGCACCCCGTACTGCTCGGCGACCGCGACGTACGCGGCGTCGTCCGGGGTGAGGTTGTCCTTCAGCTCCCAGATCCGGCCGAGCAGCGGTGCCACCTCGACCTTGCGGATGGCCAACCCGGGCAGCTGCGCGGCGAGTTCGCCGACCCGTTCGGCGGTCAGTTCCTTGGCCAGGTAGAGGCCGCGCAGCGACTGCATCACCTCGATGACGATGTGCTCGGGGGCCACCCACTCGCCGCCCGTGTCGAGTTCGGCCCGGGCTGCGGCCCCGCGCTCGCCCTCGTCGGCCAGCGCGAGCACCAGTGCGGACGCGTCCACCACGATCATCAGTCGGCCCCCGGCCTGTCCCAGCGTGTCAGCTCACCGGCCACCGTACCCGGGCCGGCCGCGACCGGCTCAGCCGACGGTGGCCGAGGCGGTGGGGTCGGGCGCGTCGCGTCCGGGGGTGTCGTCGTGGAACGGCCGGATCGCCCGGTCCGCCTGGTCGGCCCGCTCCGGCGTTATCCACTCCTGGAGGCCCTGGCCGGTCACCGCGGCCTTCAGCTGCTCCAGGCTCAGCGGCAGCTCCCGCGGGTCACCGAGGACGCCGCCGGAGAAGACGGTCAGGGTGATCCGGTTGTCGTCCTTGCGCAGCAGGTCGGCGGTGCGGGAGCGGAAGCCGTCGTCGGAGCGCTCGGTCAGCATCAGCGTGCTGCCGTCGGGGAGCTTTCCCACCTCGCAGTGGCTGTACTGCCGGGAGACGTTGACCTTCTCGCAGGTGTAGCGGTCGTCGTAACCGATGGTGTACGGGTCGCGCCCGGGCCCGGGCGGGTTGGACCCGGGGCGGAACAGCGCGCCCAGCCCGCCCTCGAACTTGACGTCCACCTGGACCGGGCCCTTGCCGTCGTCGTAGCTGAGCGTGCCCGCGGACAGCACGTCGACCGTCTCCGGTCCCTTCCAGCCCACCGGACCGTGGTAGCCGGCGTAGCCGCCGGTCGTACCGCCCTTCGGCAGGCCCTCGACCACGGCCAGGACGGCCGCGTGGCCGGTGAGGGCGACCCTGCCGGCGTTGGCTCCGTTACCGGGGTACCGCTTCTCCGGGCCGTCGTCGGCCTGCGGGTCCCTGGTGGAGGTGGGGCGGGGCTTCCTGGTGGTGGTCGGGACGGCGGTCGGTGAGGGTGACGCGGTGGCGGCAGCGGCGGACGGCGATGCGGTCCCGCTCGCCGGCCCGGCGGCGGCACGGGGGCCGCCGCCCGGCTGCAGGGCGAGCGCGCCGCCGACGGCCAGCACGGTGACGGCGGCGACCGCACCGGTCACCGCGCCCCGGTGGCGGCGTCGGATCGACCGTCCGCGCTCGGCGGCGCCGGCGACCAGCGTTCCCAGCTCGGGGCCGACGCCGCGCATCGCCCGGTCGAAGGTGGCGGACAGCCGTCGGCCGTCGGATTCCAGCTCGTCCATGCTCCTGGTTCCTTCCAGCTGAGAGTGGTGTCGAAATGCTTCGTGACGTCGCGCACGGCAGGCGGCCGGCAGACGGTCCGGCGGCCCGTCAGAACGCGGCCGGCTGCTCCGAACCCTGCGCCTTCAGGACGGCGCGCAGCCGGCCGAGGGCGCGCAGCGCCTGGCTGCGCACCGCGCCCGCGCTGACGCCGAGTTCGGCCGCGGTCTCCTCGACGCTGCGGTCCTCCCAGTAGCGCAGGACGAGCACGGCCCGGTCCCGGGGCGGCAGTTCGGCCAGGGCGGCGAGCAGGGTGACCCGCAGGGCCGGGTCGCCCTCGGGGGCGATGCCCTCGGGAAGGTCGCCGAGCGCCGGCTGTTCGCCGCTGCGCCGCAGCCGCCGGTGGGAGAGGTGGCTGCGGACGAGCACGCTGCGGGCGTAGGCGTCCTGGTTCTCCGCGCGGCGGACCTTGGACCAGGCGGCGTAGAGCTTGGCGAGGGTGACCTGGGTGAGGTCCTCGGCGAGGTGCCAGTCGCCGCAGAGCAGCAGGGCGGTCCGGAAGAGGTGGTGCCCCCGGCTGTAGGCGAAGGTCTCGAACTCCGCGGACTCCACGGCCCGTCGCGCCTTACCGATCACCGCTGCCCCCGAAAACCGTCTCGTCGTGGCTGTTCGCCGCCTGCTCACGGTTAGACGCCCGAGCCGGCCGGCCGCGTTACGGCCCCCGAGGAGAAAGCCGCGGCCTACGACGCCGCGGGGGGTCGGCCCACGGCCCGCGAGGAGGGACCCGCGGCCTACGACGCCGCGGCGACGAGCAGCCCCGCCAGCACCGAGGCCGCGTTGGCCGTCCCGGCGGCCGCCCAGGGCAGCGGCCCGCGCAGGCTCAGCCCGGCGAGCGGCCGCAGCAGCGCCGCCTCGACCGCGCAGACCGCGGCTTCGCCCAGCCCGAAGGCCGTCCAGTACGCTGCGGCGGATCCGGTGGACCAGGAGCCGTGGCTCAGGGACCACCAGAGCAGCGGGTGCGTCGCCAGGTTGACCAGGACGGCGGCCGCCACCGCACGGGACGGGCGGACACCGCCGGCCCGGGTGAGGGCGGCGGTGTACAGCGGTACCTCGACCAGCAGGGTGAGGGCGAGGGCCAGGGGATAGGGCACGGCGCGGATCGTGCCACGAGGAGGGGGAGCGTGGCCATCGCCACCGTGGAGGGGACGGCCGCGCGGACCGTCGCCGGCCCGGCCGTCCGGCTGGGAGCCGCGCCGCTGGCCGGGTTCGCCCTGACGGCGGTGCTGGCGCTGGCCTTGGCGCTGCGCGCGCCGGCGGGGCTGGCGGTGCTCGGCCTGGCCACGTTCGGGGTGCTGCACAACGTGCTGGAGCTGCGCTATGTGGCCGGCCGGTTCGCCGCCGTGCTGGCCGGGCCGTTGCTGCGGCTGCTGCTGGTCCTGGTGACCGGCATCGTGTTCTGCCGCCTGGTGCCTCCCTCGCTGGTGCCGCACCCGGTCGCCCAGGACGCGGAGATCCTGCTGGCTTACGGGCTGCTGGCCGCGGCCTGCTGGTTCGCGCTGCGCCGCCGTCCGCTGCTGCTGGCCGGGAGCGGGGCGGTGCTGGCGGTGGCGACGGCCGGTTCGCTGGCGTTCCCGGCGTACCACTTCGTGGTGCTGGCGCATCTGCACAACGTGGTGCCGCTGCTGTTCCTGTGGGAGTGGTCGCGCCGGCTGGTGCGGGGCCGGGCGGCGTTCCTGGCGCTGCAGTGCGGCTGGGTGGTGCTGGTGCCGGTGCTGCTGCTGGCCGGGGCGCTGGACGGCTGGCTGTCGCCGGGGGCCGGCTCGGGCTGGACGGCGAAGCTGACGGTGGCGTACACCCCGCCGGGGTGGCTGACGCCCGGGGTGGGGCTTCGCTTCCTGGCGGTCTTCGCCTTCCTCCAGTCGATGCACTACGTGGTCTGGGTCTGGTTCCTGCCGAGGTACGCGCCGGACGCGACCGGGGCGTTCGAGCAGCGGCTGCCGGCGCTGCGCGGCGCGCGGGCCTGGCTGCTGGGCGCGGTGGCGGGCGGCCTGCTGGCGGTGCTGTTCGCGTCGGACTACGCGCAGGGCCGGACGCTGTACGCGGCGCTGGCCAGCTACCACGCCTACCTGGAGTTCCCGGTGCTGCTGATGCTCGTTCTCGGTCTGGGGGCCACCCGGGCCGAGCCGCCCGCCCCACCGACCGGGCAGACCTGACGCCGGCGGACCCGCCGCCGGCGGAGCTGACGCCGGCAGCACCGACCCCGACCCCGACACCACCGACCCCGACAGCACCGACCGCGACGCCGACCCGACCCCGACCCGACCCGACCCGACCCGACCGAGGAGACCCGATGACCACCGCATCCATCACTGCGGGCACCACCGCCCTGCTGGCCGACATCGCCCCCGAGCCCAGCGGCTCCGACGGCAGTCTGATCGCCGTGCTGCTGGTGGCCGCCGCCGTGGTGGCGGGGGCCGTCTGGCTGATCCGGCTGGAGCGCAAGAAGCGCGGTCCCGGCGGGGAGTGAGACCCCCCGACGAGCGCGGGGCCGGTCACACGCGGTAGGACAGTCCTGAGGGGCATGCCTGCGGTGGTGTCCGCAGCGCCATGCACTATGGTTTATCTCGACATCGAGATAACTGCCCCTTACGATATATCTCGACATCAAGATACTTGCCGAGAGGCGCTCACCGGCGGTGCGGGCAAGGTAAGCCTAAGTAAGGCTGACCTTACCACCGTGCGGCCGGGTACCGCACGAAGCACCTAGAAGGAGTCAGTCGTGTCCGCGAACAGCTTCGACGCCCGCAGCTCGCTGCAGGTGGGCGACGAGTCGTACGAGATCTTCAAGCTCTCCGCCGTCGAGGGTTCCGAGCGGCTGCCGTACAGCCTCAAGGTGCTGCTGGAGAACCTGCTCCGCACGGAGGACGGCGCGAACATCACCGCCGACCACATCCGCGCCCTCGGCAGCTGGGACGCCACCGCGCAGCCCAGCCAGGAGATCCAGTTCACCCCGGCCCGCGTGATCATGCAGGACTTCACCGGTGTGCCGTGCGTGGTCGACCTCGCCACCATGCGTGAGGCCGTCAAGGAGCTGGGCGGCGACCCGGCCAAGATCAACCCGCTGGCCCCGGCCGAGCTGGTCATCGACCACTCCGTCATCGCCGACAAGTTCGGCACCCCGGACGCCTTCGTCCAGAACGTCGAGATCGAGTACGGCCGCAACAAGGAGCGCTACCAGTTCCTGCGCTGGGGCCAGACCGCGTTCGACGAGTTCAAGGTCGTCCCGCCGGGCACCGGCATCGTCCACCAGGTCAACATCGAGCACCTGGCCCGCACGGTCATGGTCCGTGGCGGCCAGGCCTACCCGGACACCTGCGTCGGTACCGACTCGCACACCACCATGGTCAACGGCCTGGGCGTGCTGGGCTGGGGCGTCGGCGGCATCGAGGCCGAGGCCGCGATGCTGGGCCAGCCGGTCTCCATGCTGATCCCGCGCGTGGTCGGCTTCAAGCTCAACGGCCAGCTGCCGGCCGGTACCACCGCCACCGACCTGGTGCTCACCATCACCGAGATGCTGCGCAAGCACGGTGTGGTCGGCAAGTTCGTCGAGTTCTACGGCGAGGGCGTCACCGCGATCCCGCTGGCCAACCGCGCCACCATCGGCAACATGTCGCCGGAGTTCGGCTCGACCTGTGCGATCTTCCCGATCGACGCCGAGACCATCACCTACCTGAAGCTCACCGGCCGCGACGCGCAGCAGCTCGCCCTGGTCGAGGCGTACGCCAAGGAGCAGGGCCTCTGGCACGACCCGTCGGTCGAGCCGGTCTACTCCGAGTACCTCGAGCTGGACGTCTCCACCGTCGTCCCGTCGATCTCCGGCCCGAAGCGCCCGCAGGACCGCGTGATCCTGGCCGAGGCCGCCGAGAGGTTCGCCGAGGCGCTGCCGACCTACTCGGCCGAGGCCTCGAAGCCGACCACCGTCACCGCCCCCGACGGTTCGAGCTACCAGATCGACAACGGCGCGGTCGTGATCGCCTCGATCACCTCCTGCACCAACACCTCCAACCCCTCCGTCATGCTGGGCGCCGCCCTGCTGGCGAAGAAGGCCGTGGAGAAGGGCCTGCACGTCAAGCCCTGGGTCAAGACCACCCTGGCGCCGGGCTCCAAGGTCGTCATGGACTACTACGAGAAGGCCGGCCTGCTCCCGTACATGGAGAAGCTGGGCTTCAACCTGGTCGGCTACGGCTGCGTCACCTGCATCGGCAACTCGGGCCCGCTGCCCGAGGAGGTCTCGGCCGCCGTCAACGAGGCCGACCTGGCCGTCGTCTCGGTGCTCTCCGGCAACCGCAACTTCGAGGGCCGGATCAACCCCGACGTCAAGATGAACTACCTGGCCTCCCCGCCGCTGGTGGTCGCCTACGCCCTCGCCGGCAACATGAACGTCGACATCACCAAGGACGCCCTGGGCCAGGACGCCGACGGCAACGACGTCTTCCTCGCCGACATCTGGCCGTCGGAGAAGGAGGTCGCCGACGTCGTCGCCGGCTCCATCGACGAGGCCATGTTCGACAAGGGCTACCAGGACGTCTTCGCCGGTGACCACCGCTGGCAGTCGCTCCCGGTCCCGACCGGCAACACCTTCGAGTGGGACGCCGAGTCCACCTACGTCCGCAAGCCCCCGTACTTCGAGGGCATGGCCAAGACCCCGAGCCCGGTGACCGACATCGCCGGCGCCCGCGTCCTGGCCAAGCTGGGCGACTCGGTCACCACCGACCACATCTCCCCGGCCGGCAACATCAAGCCGGGCACCCCGGCGGCTCAGTACCTGACCGCCAACGGTGTCGAGAAGCGCGACTTCAACTCGTACGGTTCGCGCCGTGGCAACCACGAGGTGATGATCCGCGGCACCTTCGCCAACATCCGCCTGCGCAACCAGATCGCGCCGGGCACCGAGGGCGGCTACACCCGCGACTTCACCCAGGCCGACGCGCCGGTGTCGTTCATCTACGACGCCTCGCAGAACTACCAGGCCGCCGGCATCCCGCTGGTCGTCCTGGCCGGCAAGGAGTACGGCTCCGGCTCGTCCCGCGACTGGGCCGCCAAGGGCACCGCGCTGCTGGGCGTCAAGGCCGTCATCGCCGAGTCCTACGAGCGCATCCACCGCTCGAACCTGATCGGCATGGGCGTCCTTCCGCTGCAGTTCCCGGAGGGCCAGAACGCCGAGTCCCTCGGCCTGACCGGCGAGGAGACCTTCTCCTTCACCGGCGTGACCGAGCTCAACGAGGGCCGCACCCCGGCGACCGTCAAGGTCAAGGCCGGCGATGTCGAGTTCGACGCGGTCGTGCGCATCGACACCCCCGGTGAGGCGGACTACTACCGCAACGGCGGCATCCTGCAGTACGTGCTGCGCAGCCTGATCGGCTGAGCCGAGCAGTAGCGCCAAGAGGCCGGACCGCGTCCACGCGGTCCGGCCTCTTGTATGTCCAGACCAAATGGACTAAACCTCTGTCTCAGCTTGGTCCAGACCACTTGATGCTGACTCAGAGAAAGCCACGGGTCTTCTCGTATGCGCATGCTCACTCGTACCGCCGCCCTCCTCGCCGCCGTCACGGTGGCCTCCGCGATCGCCGCCCCCGCGGCGTCCGCCCACGACCACGGCCACGGTCCGAAGCTGAAGGGGCAGCGGGTCGGCTACTTCACCCAGTGGGGCGCCGACAGCTCCGCGAAGCGGGTGCAGGAGTCCGGCCAGGCCGGAAAGCTCACCGTCATCAACTACGCCTTCGGCAACGTCTCCGCCGACGGCACCTGCTTCGAGACCAACGACGCCGGCCTGGGCGACGCCCTGAGCGACTACCAGCGCCCGTACGGCGCCGAGCGGTCGGTGGACGGAGTGGCCGACACCGCCGACCAGAAGCTCAAGGGCAACTTCAACCAGCTGCGCAAGCTCAAGGCGAGGAACCCGCAGCTGAAGGCGGTCATCTCACTCGGCGGCTGGAGCTGGTCCAAGTACTTCTCGGACGCGGCCGCCACCGACGCCTCCCGCCGGAAGTTCGTCTCCTCCTGCATCGACCTGTACATCAAGGGCAACCTGCCGAAGCTCGCCGGCTCCTCCGAGGGCGGCACCGGCGCGGGCGCGGGCGTCTTCGACGGCATCGACATCGACTGGGAGTACCCGGGCGGCGGCGGTGACGCCGGCAACGTCGTGCGCCCCGAGGACGGCCGCAACTACACCCTGCTGATGCAGGAGTTCCGCCGCCAGCTGGACCAGCTGAGCGGCCGCAGGGGCCCGCACTACCTGCTGACCGCGGCCGTGGCCGCCAACGAGACCGTCGCGGACCGGCTGGAGCTGCCGCAGCTGTCCCGCTCGGTCGACTTCCTCAACCTGATGACCTACGACCTGCACGGTCCGTGGGAGGGCAAGGGCCCGACCAACCACCACGCCAACCTCTACTCCGACCCGACCGACCCGGAGCCGCGCCGGCGCAGCGCGGACACGGCCGTCGGGCACTACATCGAGCGCGGCCTGCCCTCCGAGCAGCTCGTGCTCGGCGTGCCCTTCTACGCCCACGGCTGGACGGGCGTGCCGGCCGGCGACCGGAACGGCCTGTACCAGCCGGCCGGCGCCGCGACCGCCGACCTCACCTACAAGGAGGTCGCCGCGCAGCCCGGCACGGTCCACACCGACCGCGACCACGGCGCGAGCTGGAAGTACGACGGCACCACCTTCTGGAGCTACGACACCCCCGAGGTGGTCACCCAGAAGGCCCGCTACGCCCGGTGGAACGACCTGGGCGGCGTGATGGTCTGGGCGCTGGACGGCGACGACGCCAAGGGCACGATGGTCGCCGCCATCGACCGCGGCCTCCAGCGCGGCTGACTTCAGGCGCACACACCGCAGGCGCGTGCACTGCTGAAGGCGCACCCACCGCAGGCGTGCACGCCGAAGGAACGCGGGCCGGAGAAACGGCCGGGGGGGGGGGGGGGGGGGGGGGGGGGGGGGGGGGGAAGGGGTGGGGGGGGGGGGGGGGGGGGGGGGGGGGGGGGGGGGGGGGGGGGGAGGA
>NZ_JBVINN010000064.1:0-34043 GCF_055579305.1 Kitasatospora sp. NPDC032757
CGGTTCGCCCGACCGTCCAACTCCCGATACGTCAACTCCACGCCGCCGCACACCACCGCCACCGCATCCGGCGTCGCCGCCACCTGCACCGCGAACAGCGCCGGCAGGCTCGCCGTGGCCTCCCCTTCCTCCACGGCGGGGAGCAGCTCACCACTCTCCTCGGCGGACAGCAGGTCGATCCCGCCGATCCGCCGGTCCGGAGCGACCGCGACCGCGACCAGCAGCCTGGTCCAGCGGGCGACCAACGTCTCGACCGTCGCGCGGTCGAACAGGTCGGTGCTGTACTCGACCGCGCCGCTGAGCCCCGCCGGCACGCCGTCGGGCCCGTACTCCTCCGCGAGGCCGAAGGTGAGGTCGAGCCGCGAGGTCCCGGTGGGCACGGACACCCCGGAGACCCGCAGGCCGGGGAGGTCGAAGGCGCCGCCAGGCGCGTTCTGAACGACGAGCCCGGTCTGGAACAGCGGGTGGTGCGACAGCGACCGGGACGGGTTCAACACCTCCACCAGATGCTCGAACGGCACGTCCTGGTGCGCGAACGCCTCCAGCGCCGTCTCCCGCACCCGCCCCAACAACTCCACGAACGACGGATCACCGCTGGTGTCCGTCCGCAGCACCAACGTGTTGACGAAGAACCCGACCAGCTCGTCCAGCGCCTCGTCCGTACGCCCCGCGATCGGACTCCCGATCGGAACGTCCGTCCCCGCACCCAACCGCGTGTACAACGCGGCGAGCGCCGCCTGCAGCACCATGAACAGGGTCGCACCCGATCGCCGCGCCAACTCCACCAGCGCCGCGTGCAGTTCGGCGTCGATCCGGATGTCCAGCAGGTCGCCGCCGTACGACATGGCGGCCGGGCGCGGCCGGTCGACGGGCAGCTGCAGCTGGTCGGGCAGCCCGGCCAGCGCCGAGGTCCAGTAGCCGACCTGGCGGGAGAACACGCTGCCGGCGTCGTGCTCGTCGCCGAGGATCTCGCGCTGCCACAGGGTGTAGTCGCCGTAGGTCACCGGCAGCGGCGGCCATGCGGGTGTCCCGCCACCCTGCCGGGCGGTGTAGGCGGTGGCGAGGTCGTGGGCCAGCGGGTCCATGGACCAGCCGTCACCGGCGATGTGGTGCATCACCAGCAGCAGCACGTGCTCCTCCGGCGCGACCGCGAACAGCTCGGCCCGCAGCGGCAGGTCCGAGGTCAGGTCGAAGCCGCGCACCGCCGCCTCGCGCAGCAGGGCCGGCACCTCCGCCTCGCCGGCCGCGCGCACCGTCAGCGGGACGACGGCCTCGGCGGCCGGCAGCACCCGCTGGTGCGGGACTCCGCCGGTGTGCGGGAAGACCGTGCGCAGCGTCTCGTGCCGAGCCACCACGTCCACGAGCGCGGCACTCAGGGCGGCCCGGTCGAGGCGGCCGGACAGCCGCAGGGCCAGCGGCATGTGGTAGGTGGCACTCGGTGCGCCGAACTGCTGGAGGAACCAGAGCCGGCGCTGGGCGAACGACAGCGGCATCGGCTCACGGCGCGGCCGGGGAACCAGGGCCTGCCGCGCGGTGCCCGCGCCGTGCAGGACGGCCGCGAGCCCGGCGGGCGTCGGCGTCCGGAACAGGCTGCGCAGCTCCAGCTCGACGCCGAGGGTGGCCCGGACCCGCGACATCAGGCGGGTGGCGAGCAGGGAGTGCCCGCCGAGGTCGAAGAAGTCGTCGTCGACCCCTGCCCGTGGCAGGCCCAGGACCTCGGCGAACAGCTCGCAGAGGATCTGCTCCTGCGGGGTGCGCGGCGCCCGCCCCGCTCCGGCCGAGCCGAGCTCGGGAGCGGGCAGCGCCGCGCGGTCCAGCTTCCCGTTCGGTGTCAGCGGCAGTGCGTCCAGGAGCACGAACGCCGACGGCACCAGGTAGTCCGGCACCCGGTCGCGCAGGTACGCCGCCAGTGTCTCCGCGGTGGCCGGCGCCTCGCCCGATGGCACCGCGTACGCGACGATCCGGGTCTCGCCCGCCTGGTCCTCGCGGGCGAGCACCGCGGCCTGGGCGACGCCCGGGTGCGCGGTCAGCTCGGCCTCGATCTCGCCCGGCTCGATCCGGAAGCCGCGCACCTTCACCTGGTGGTCCACCCGGCCGGCGAACTCCAGCTCGCTGTCGGCACGCCAGCGGACCAGGTCTCCGGTGCGGTACATCAGCGTGCCCGCCGGACCGTACGGGTCGGCCACGAACCTGCTCGCGGTCGGCCCCGGCCGGTTCAGGTAGCCGCGGGCCAGTCCCGCCCCGGCCAGGTACAGCTCGCCCGTCACCCCGGGGGCGACCGGTCGCAGGGCCGAATCCAGCACGTACGCCCGGCAGTTGGCGATCGGCCGGCCGATCGGCACCGGCAGCGGGCAGTCGGCGGGGTCGGCCGGCAGCGGGTAGGCGGTGACCACATGGGTCTCGGCAGGCCCGTAGTGGTTGTGCAGCGTCCGGCCCGGACGGCGGGCCTGGAAGCGGCGCACCGCGCCGCCGAGGCGCATCGCCTCGCCGGCCTGCGCGACCAGCCGCAGACTCGGCAGCTCCAGCCCGGCCTCCTCGGCGGCCTCGGCCAGCGCCTCGACCACCAGGTTGGGCGCGAACAGCTCCTCCACCCCGTGCCGGTCGAGCCAGTGCGCGAAGAGCTCGGCGCTGCGGCGCTGCTCCTCGGTCGGCACGACCAGGGTCTTGCCGTACAGCAGCGCGGAGAGCATCTCCTGCACCGAGACGTCGAAGCTGATCGCGGTGAACTGCGCCGTGCGCGTGCCGGGTTCGCCGCCGACCGCCCGGTGGTGCCACTCCAGCAGGTTGAGCAGCCCGGCGGCGGGCATCACCACGGCCTTGGGCCGGCCGGTGGAGCCGGAGGTGTAGATGACGTAGGCCGGGTGCCGCGCGTCCACGGCGACGGCCGGATCGTGCTCCGGCCGCTCCTCGGCCGGTGTGACGGCCACGAGGTCGTCGAGGACGACGGCCGGCCGCGCGTCCTCCAGCATGTAGGCGATGCGGGCGGCCGGGTAGTCCGGGTCGATCGGCAGGTACGCCGCCCCCGTCTTGAGCACCGCGAGGACGGCGACGACCAGCTCGGCCGAGCGCGGCAGCCGCAGGGCGACGACCTGCTCCGGCCCCACCCCGCGCGCGATCAGCGCGTGCGCCAGGCGGTTGGCCCGGCGGTTCAGCTCGCGGTACGTCAGCACGGTGTCCTCGAACACCACCGCCGGGGCCTGCGGGGTCGCCCGGGCCTGCGCCTCGAACAGGGCCGGCAGGCCGTCGACGGGAACCGGGCGGGCGGTGTCGTTGCGCGCCACCAGCAGCTCGCGCCGTTCCTCGGCGGTGAGGACGTCGATCCGGCTCAGCGGCCGGTCCGGCTCGGCGACCACCGACGCCAGCAGGCGCAGCCACCGGGCGACCAGCGCCTCCACCGTGGTGTGGTCGAACAGGTCGGTGCTGTACTCGACGCGCCCGACGATCCCCTCGGCCGGTCCGCCGGTGCCGCCGCGCTCCAGCAGGTGGAAGCCGAGGTCGAACATCGCCGTGGGCGTCCGGACCAGGAGGATCTCGGCGTCCAGACCGCTCAGCCCGAACTCCGTGCGGGGCACGTTCTGCAGCGCGAGCAGCACCTGGAACAGCGGCTGGCGGGCGAGCGACCGGGACGGGTTGAGGGCCTCGACGACGTGCTCGAACGGCAGGTCCTGGTGCGCGTACGCGGCCAGCGCGCCCTCCCGGACCCGGGCCAGCAGCTCGGCGAACGACGGGTCGCCCGAGGTGTCGGTCCGCAGCACCAGGGTGTTGACGAAGAAGCCGACGAGGTCGTCCAACGCCTGGTCCGTCCGGCCGGCGATCAGGCTGCCGACCGGGATGTCGTCGCCTGCGCCGAGCTTGTCCAGAACCGCCGCCAACGCGGCCTGCAGCACCATGTAGACGCTGGCACCGTGCTCCCTGCCCAGGCGCACCAGTGCGCCGTGCAGTTCCGCGTCCAGGTCGATCGCCAGGTGCCCACCACGGTGGGAGGCGGTCGCCGGGCGGGGCCGGTCGGCGGGCAGCCGGATCTGCCCGGGGAGGCCGGCCAGCCGCTCCGTCCAGTAGGCCGACTCCCGGGCGAACAGGCTGGTGGGGTCGTTGCGGTCCCCGAGCAGCCGCTCGTGCCACAGGGTGTAGTCGGCGTACTGCACCGGCAGCGGCGCCCACCGCGGTTCCTCGTCCCGGCGGCGCGCCGCGTACGCGGTGGCCAGGTCGGCGGCCAGCGGGCCCAGCGACCAGCCGTCACCGGCGATGTGGTGCACCACCAGCAGCAGCACGTGCTCGTCGGCGGAGAGCTCGAACAGCTCGGCGCGCAGCGGCGGTTCGGCCGCGAGGTCGAAGCCGCGCACGGCGGCGCGGGCCAGCAGCTCCGTCAGGTCCGTCTCGTCGGCCGGGGTGACCGGCGCGTCCGGCCGCACCGCCCCGGCGGCCAGTACCTGCTGGTACGGGACGCCGTCCACCACGCGGAAGACCGTGCGCAGGGTCTCGTGGCGGTCGACGACGTCGCCGAGGGCCGCCTCCAGGGCCACCCGGTCCAGCGGGCCGGAGAGCCGCCACGCCAGCGGCATGTGGTAGCTCGACCCGGCGCTCTCCAGCTGGTGCAGGAACCACAGCCGCCGTTGGGCGGACGACAGTGGTACAAGCTCGGGCCGCTCAACGTGGCGCAGTGCGAGCCGCGCCCGGCCGGCTCGGCCGAGCCCTGCGGCCAGCCCGGCCACTGTCGGCGTCTCGAACAGGCTGCGCAGTTCCAGTTCCACACCCAGCGTGACACGCGCCCGGGCCACCAGCCGAGTCGCCAGCAGCGAGTGTCCGCCGAGCTCGAAGAAGTCGTCGTCGACCCCGACCCGGGCTACCCCCAGCATCTGCGCGAACAGCTCCGCGAGGACGTGTTCCTGTGGTGTGCGCGGGGCCCGGCCGGCCCGTGGCGCGGTGTACTCGGGCTCGGGCAGGGCGCGCCGGTCCAGCTTGCCGTTGACGGTCAGCGGCAGGCTCTCCATGGTCACGAACGCGGTCGGCACCATGTACTCCGGCAGCCGCTCGCGCAGGTGCGCCCGCAGCGCGTCCGGTTGGAGCTCCTCCCCGGTGACGGGCACCGCATAGACGACCAGGCGCTGGTCCTCCGTCCGGTCCCGCCGGACGATCACGGCGGCCTGCGCGACGTGCGGGTGGCCGACGAGCACGGTCTCGATCTCGCCGAGTTCGATCCGGAAACCCCGGACCTTGACCTGGTCGTCGGTACGCCCGAGGAACTCCAGGTTCCCCTCCGATCCCCACCGCACCAGGTCACCGGTGCAGTACATGCGCTCGCCGGCCGGCCCGAACGGATCGGCCACGAAACGCCCGGCAGTCAGACCCGGGCGGTTCAGGTAGCCCCGTGCCAGGCCCGCGCCCGCGATGTACAACTCACCCGCCACACCTTCGGGCACCGGCTGCAACACGCCGTCCAGCACGTACAACCGGGCGTTGCCGACCGGCCGGCCGATCACCGGGCGCGGGCTCGACTCCAGCGGCGCGATCACCGAGTTCACCGTGCACTCGGACGGACCGTAGAAGTTCAGGCAGGACACCCCGTCGGCCGCCCGCAGCCGCTCCCACAACTGCTCCGGAACGGCCTCCCCACCCGCCGCGACCACCGCCGGACGCCACTGCGGATCGTCCAACAGACCCCGCTCCAGCAGGACTTGAAGGTACGACGGGGTGGCGCCGACATAGTCCAGCCCGCAACGCGAAGCGTAGTCGACGAAGGCGTCCGGGTCGGCCCAGGTCTCCTCGTCCAGGACGTGCAGCTCGTGGCCCGCGAACAGGCCGAACAGCTGGTCCCAGGACGCGTCGAACGACACCGACGTGGTCAGGCCCACCCGCAGTCGCCCCTTCGGCCGCTGCGCGAACAGCAGCGGCCGCTGGTTGGCGAACAGGTTGAGCAGGCCGCCGTACGTCGACACGACGCCCTTGGGCCGCCCGGTCGAGCCGGAGGTGTAGATGACGTAGGCCGGATGCGCCGGATCGACGGCCACCGCCGGATCCGCTGCCGGGAAGCCCTCCAGCGTCGCCGCGGTCTCCGGGTCGTCGACCACCAAGCCCCCGGCGACACCGGCCCCGGGCAACCGGTCCCGGGTACGGGCATCGGTCACCACCACTACCGGCCGGGCGTCCTCGAGCATGTAGCCGATCCGGGCGGCGGGGTACTCCGGATCGACCGGGACGTAGGCGGCACCGGCCTTCAGCACCGCGAGGATCGCCACCACCAGTCCCGCCGAACGCGGCAGCGCCACCGCCACCGGCCGCTCCGGCCCCGCCCCGCGAGCGATCAGGGCATGCGCCAGCCGGTTCGCCCGCGCGTCCAGCTCCGCGTACGTCAGCGATGCCTCCGGCCCCACCACCGCGACCGCGTCCGGCGTGGCCCGCACCTGCGCCCGGAACACCTCCAGCGGGCTGTCGGAGGGACCCTCGGCCACCGGGCCGGTACCCAGCGCCAGCAGTTCCCGCTCCTCCTCCGCGGCGAGCAGACCGCATCGGCTGAGCCGCCGCTGCGGGTCGGCGACCGCCGCACGAAGCAGCCGCTGCCACCACCCGATCATCGTCTCGACGGTGGCCGGGTCGTACAGGTCGCTGGCGTACTCGACGAACCCGTCGATCCCCCCCGGGGTGGGGGCACCTCCCGGGCCGCCAGGCCCAGGGGGACCGTCCTCCCCGTACCGCTCGGACATCGTGAAGACCAGGTCGAGCTTGGCGGTGGTCGTCGTCAACGGCATGTCGCCGACGTGCAGCCCGGGCGGGGCGAAGTCGGCCCGAGGCGCGTTCTGCAGCACCAGCATCACCTGGAACAGCGGGTGGTGCGCCAGCGACCGCGCCGGGTTGAGGGCCTCGACGAGGTACTCGAACGGCAGGTCCTGGTGCGCGTATGCGGCCAGCGCGGTGTCCCGCACCCGGCCCAGCAGCTCGGCGAACGTCGGATCGCCCGAGGTGTCCGTACGGAACACCAGGGTGTTGACGAAGTAGCCGACCAGGTCGTCGAGGGCCTGGTCGGTCCGGCCGGCGACCGGGCTGCCGACCGGGATGTCATCGCCCGCACCGAGCTTGCTCAGCAGCGCCGCCAGCCCGGCCTGGAGCACCATGAACAGACTGGTCCCGTGGACGCGGGCGAGCTCGCGCAGTCCGCGGTGCAGCTCCGCGTCGAGCCCGGCGGGCACGAAGCCGCCCCGGTGGGAGGCGACCGCCGGGCGGGGCCGGTCACCGGGCAGCCGGAGCTGCTCCGGCAGATCGGCCAACTGTGCGGTCCAGTAGGCCGTCTGGCGGGCGAGCGGGCTGTCCCCGTCGGTGGCGTCGCCGAGCAGCTCGTGCTGCCACAGGGTGTAGTCGGCGTACTGGACCGGCAGCTCCGCCCACGGCGGCTCCTCGCCGCGGCAGCGCGCGGCGTAGGCGGTGGTCAGGTCCCGCGTGAGCGGGCCCAGCGACCAGCCGTCACCGGCGATGTGGTGCAGCACCATCTGGAGCACGTGCTCGTCCGGTCCGAGCTCGAACAGACCGACGCGCAGCGGCAGATCGACGGCCAGGTCGAACGGCCGGTCCTTCGCGGCCGCCAGCACGCCCGGCAGCCCGGCCTCGGTGGTCCGGCTCGCGTCCAGCCGCGGGCGGCCCGCCACGACGTCAAGCACCTGCTGGTACGGCACGCCGTCGACCGCCGGGAAGACGGTGCGCAGGCTCTCGTGCCGGGCCGCCACATCCGCCAGGGCGGCCTCCAAGGCCCGCCGGTCCAGAGTCCCGGACAGCCGCCAGGCCAGGGAGATGTGGTAGTTCGCGCCGACACCCTCCAGCTCGTGCAGGAACCAGAGCCGCCGCTGCGCGAACGACAGCGGGATCCTCCCCCGGCCTTGACGGCCGGGAGGTGCCCCCATGGGCCGCGGGCGGGGCACCAGTGCCAGCTGCGCCCGGCGGGCGCCCGCCAGGGCGGAGGCCACGCCGGCCGGGGTCGGGGTCTCGAACAGAGTGCGCAGCTCCAGCTCCACCCCCAGGGTCGCGCGGATCCGGGCGGCCAGGCGGGTGGCCAGCAGCGAGTGCCCGCCCAGGTCGAAGAAGCTGTCCTCGACACCCGCCCCGGCCACCCCGAGGACCTCGGCGAACAGCTCGCACAGGATCTGCTCCTGCGGGGTGCGCGGCGCGCGGCCGGTGCCCGCCGGGGCGGGGTCGGGAGCGGGCAGGGCCCGGCGGTCCAGCTTGCCGTTGGCGGTCAGCGGCAGCGCGTCCAGCACCACGAACGCCGACGGCACCATGTACTCCGGCAGCCGCCCGGCCAGGTGCGCGCGCAGGTCGGCCGCGCGCGGTGCGGTGCCGGTGGCGGGCACCAGGTAGGCGACCAGCCGGGTGTCGTCGGCGCGGTCCTGCCGGGCCAGCACGGCGACCTGGGCGACGCCGGGGTGGGCGGCGAGCGCCGCCTCGATCTCGCCGAGCTCGATCCGGAAGCCGCGCACCTTCACCTGGTCATCGGCCCGGCCGACGTAGCGCAGGCTGCCTCCCCCAGCGCCCCCAGCCTGGCGGCTGGGAGGCGCCCCCACCGGCCGGGGGTGCCCCCATGCCGCCCGGCGCACCACGTCGCCGCTGCGGTACATCCGGGAGCCGGCCGGCCCGAACGGGTCGGCCACGAAACGCCCGGCAGTCAGACCCGGCCGGTTCAGGTAGCCGCGCGCCAGACCCGCGCCCGCGACGTACAGCTCGCCCGCGACGCCCGGGGCGACCGGGCGCAGACCGTCGTCGAGCACGTACGTCCGCAGGTCCGGGATCGCCGTGCCGATCTGGCCGGCCGGGGTACCGGACCGGTCGAGTGCCGCGTGGGTGACGTGCACCGTGGTCTCGGTGATGCCGTACATGTTCACCAGCCGCGGCGCGTCGTCCGGGTGCCGCTCGTACCAGCTCGCGAGGCGGGCGGGCTCCAGGGCCTCGCCGCCGAACACCACCGTGCGCAGGGCGAGTTCACGGCCGGTCTCGGGCGCCTCGGCGTCCGCCTGGATCAGCTGGTGGAAGGCGGACGGCGTCTGGTTGAGCACGGTGACCCGCTCGCGGACGAGCAGCTCCAGGAACCGGCCGGGCGACCGGCTGGTCTCGTGGTCCACGACCACCAGGCGGCCGCCGTGCAGCAGCGCGCCCCACAGCTCCCACACCGAGAAGTCGAACGCGTAGGAGTGGAAGAGCGTCCAGACGTCCTCGGCGGAGAAGCCGAACAGGTCCCGGGTGGTGTCGAACAGCCGGACCACGTTCCGGTGCGGGACCACGACACCCTTGGGGTCGCCGGTGGAGCCGGAGGTGTGGATGACGTAGGCCGGGTGCCCGGGGTCGACCGGGACCGCCGGGTCCGTGTCCGGCAGCCCGTCCGGCCCGGCGTCGTCCAGCAGTAGCCGGTCCACCGCCTCCGCGCCCGGCAGGTCGCCGATCCGGCCGGTCGTCACGAGCAGCACGGGCCGGGCGTCCTGGAGCAGGTAGGCGATCCGGGCCGCGGGGTACTCCGGGTCCACCGGCACGTACGCGGCGCCGGCCTTGAGCACCGCGAGGATCGCGACCACCAGCTCGGCCGAGCGCGGCAGGGCCACCGCCACCAGCTGCTCCGGCCCCACGCCCCGGGCGATCAGGGCATGCGCGAGCCGGTTGGCACGGGTGTTCAACTCGTCGTACGTCAGCGACACTTCGCCGCTCACCACGGCGACCGCGGCCGGGGCCGCCCGTACCTGCCGCTCGAAGAGCGCGGTGATACCGCTCTCCGGCAGCCCGTCGTCCAGGCCTTCGCCGGCCGGCAGCAGCGCGCGGAGCTCGTCGGCGGACAGCACGTCCACCCGGCCGATCCGTCGGCCGGGGTCGGCGGCCACGGCCCGCAGCAGCCGGAGCCACCGCTCGACGATCCCCGCCACGGTGGCCGCGTCGAACAGGTCGGTGCTGTACTCCACCATGCCCGACAGCCCGTCCGCGTCGGGCTGCTCGGCCAGGATGAAGGTCAGGTCGCACTTGGCCGTCCCGGTGTGGACCAGGTCGGCCGTCACCCGCAGCCCCGGCAGCTCGAACGCGCCGAGCGGCGCGTTCTGCAGGGCGAGCATGGTCTGGAACAGCGGGTGGTGCGCCAGCGACCGGGCCGGGTTCAGCGCCTCCACCAGGTGCTCGAAGGGCACGTCCTGGTGCGCGTAGGCGGCCAGCGCGTCGGCGCGCACCCGGCCCAGCAGCTCGGTGAACGACGGGTCGCCCGAGAGGTCGGTGCGCAGCACCAGGGTGTTGACGAAGAAGCCGACCAGGTCGTCCACGGCATCGTCGGTGCGTCCGGCGATCGGCGTGCCGATCGGGACGTCGGTGCCCGCGCCGAGCTTGCCCAGCAGGGCGGCCAGTCCGGCCTGGAGCACCATGAAGAGGCTGGCCCCGCCGTCCCGGGCGAGCACGCGCAGGCCCTGGTGCAGCTCGGCGTCGATCCGCACCGGCAGGTGGGCGCCCCGGTAGGACATCGCGGCCGGCCGGGGCCGGTCGAACGGCAGTTCCACCTGCTCGGGCAGGCCTGCCAGCTGCTCGCTCCAGTACGCCAGTTGACCGTTCAGCAGGCTGTCCGGGTCCGAGCCGTCGCCGAGCAGCTCGCGCTGCCAGAGGGCGTAGTCGGCGTACTGGACCGGCAGCGGCGACCACTCCGGCTTCGCCCCGTCGGACCGGGCCGCGTAGGCGGTCGTCAGGTCCTGCGAGAGCGGCCCCATCGACCAGCCGTCACCGGCGATGTGGTGCACCACGAGCAGCAGTACGTGCTCCTCCGGTCCCAGCCGGAACAGTTCGGTGTGCAGCGGCGGCTCCGCGGAGAGGTCGAAGCCGTACCGGGCCGCCTGCGCCAGCCGGTCCGGCAGGTCGTGCTCGCCGGCCTCGGTCACCCGCAGCCGCGGCCGCGCCGCGTCGAGGTCCAGCACCCGCTGGCACGGCACGCCGTCGACCGTCGGGAAGGTGGTGCGCAGGCTCTCGTGCCGCTCGACCACGTCCGCCAGGGCGGCTTCCAGGGCCCGCTGGTCCAGGTGTCCGGACAGGCGCAGCGTCAGCGGGATGTTGTACGTGGCGCTCGGGCCTTCCAGGCTGTGCAGGAACCAGAGCCGGCGCTGCGCGAAGGACAGCGGGACCGTCCCGGGCCGCTCGCGCCGCGCCAGCGCCGGCCGCGCCCGGCCCGCGACGTCCACCGCCGCCGCCAGTTCCGCCACCGTCGGCGCGTCGAACAGGTCGCTCAGCCTCAGCTCCACGCCGAGCACCGACCGTGCCCGGGCGACGAGCCGGGTGGCCAGCAGTGAATGCCCGCCGAGGTCGAAGAAGCTGTCGTCCGGCCCGGCCTCGGCCAGTCCGAGCACCTCGGCGAACAGCCCGGCGAGCAGGTGCTCGGTCGCGGTGCGCGGGGCGCGGCCCGGGGCGGCGGCGATCTGCTCGGGCGCCGGGAGGGCCCGGCGGTCGAGCTTCCGGTTCGGCGTCAGCGGCAGCGCGTCCAGCGTGACGAACGCGGCCGGCACCATGTACTCCGGCAGCCGCTCGCGCAGGTGCTCGCGCAGCTCGGCCACGGCCGCCCCGGCGCCGGATGCCGGCACGACGTAGGCGACCAGCCGGGCGTCCTCCTCGGTACGCACCACGGCGGCGGCCTGTGCGACCTGCGGGTGTTCGGCGAGCACGGCCTCGATCTCGCCGAGTTCGATCCGGAATCCCCGGATCTTGACCTGGTCGTCGGTACGGCCGAGGAACTCCAGGTTCCTCTCCGCGTCCCACCGCACCAGGTCACCGGTGCGGTACATGCGGGAGCCGGCCGGCCCGAACGGGTCGGCCGTGAACCGCCCGGCGGTCAGACCCCTCCGGTTCAGGTAGCCCCGTGCCAGGCCCGCGCCGGCGATGTACAGCTCACCTGCCACGCCTGCGGGCACCGGCTGCAACGCGCCGTCCAGTACGTGCAGCCGGGCGTTGCCGGCGGGCCTGCCGATCACCGGGCGCCGGCTCGACTCCAGCGGTGCGACGACCGAGTTGACCGTGCACTCGGACGGCCCGTAGAAGTTCAGGCAGGACACCCCGTCGGCCTCGCGGAGTTGCTCCCACAGCCGCTCCGGAACGGCCTCCCCGCCGGCTGCGACCACCGCCGGACGCCACCGGGGATCGTCCAGCAGTCCCCGTTCGACGAGGACGTGGAGGTAGGACGGGGTGGCCTCGATGAAGTCGAGGCGATGGCACCGGGCGTAGTCGACGAAGGCGTCCGGGTCGGTCCAGATCGCGTGGTCCAGGACGTGCAGCTCGTGGCCGGCGAACAGGGCCAGCAGTTGGTTCCAGGAGGCGTCGAACGACACCGACGTGGTCAGCGCCACCCGCATGCGCTGCCGTTCCTTCAGCAGTGGCGGGTACATCGTCCGCTGCTGGTCGGCGAACAGGTTGAGCAGCCCACCGTGCGTCGCCACCACGCCCTTGGGCCGACCGGTCGAACCGGACGTGTAGATGACGTAGGCCGGGCGCTCCGGATCGACGGCCACCTCCGGATCCGCTGCCGGGCAGCCCGCGACCAGCGCGGCCGTATCCGGGTCGTCGACCACCAGCCGCTCGGCGGCAGCGGGCTCCGGCAGCCGGTCCCGGGTGCGGGAGTCGGTCACCACCAGGGCCGGCCGGGCGTCGTCGAGCAGGTACCCGATCCGGGCGGCGGGGTACTCCGGATCGACCGGGACGTACGCCGCCCCCGCCTTGAGCACCGCGAGGACCGCGACCACCAGCTCGGCCGAGCGCGGCAGGGCCACCGCCACCAGCCGCTCCGGCCCCACGCCCCGGGCGATCAGGGCGTGCGCCAGGCGGTTCGCCCTCGCGTCCAGCTCCGCGTACGTCAGGGATGCCTCCGGCCCCACCACCGCGAGCGCGTCCGGCGTGGCCCGCGCCTGCGCCCGGAACACCTCCAGGAGGCTGTCGGAGGGGCCCTCGACCACCGGACCGGTGCCCAGCTCCAGCAGTTCCCGCTCCTCCTCCGCGGCGAGCAGGCCGATCCGGCCGACCGGCTCCTGCGGGGCGCAGTTCGCGACGGTGTCCAGCAGGGCGAGCAGACGCCCTTGGTGGACGGCGAGTTCGTCGGCGCTCCAGGTCTGGGGAGCGCCCTTGAGCTCGACCCGGAGCTCGTCGTCGCCCCGCCGGCCGGTGATCCACAGGGACAGCCCGGTGGTCGGCTCCGGGAGCATGTAGTGGAGGGTGGCGGGGTGCCCGGCGAAGCTCGGCGCGGAGTCGAAGGCCATGATGTTGACGACGAGCGGGAACGCCGCCCCGCCGGCGCCCGGGACGCCGAGGTCCCGGAACAGTTCTTCACTGCGGTAGCGCTGGTGCGCGAGGGCCGCGTCGGACTCCCGTGCCACCTCGGCCACCAGCTCGTGCCACCGCGTGTCCGGTCGCACCGGCAGACGCAGGGGCACGACGTTCGCCACCGTACCGGGCGCGGACATCAGCGCGCGTCCGGCTCCCTCGCGGCCGGTGACGGGAAGGCCGATCAGCACGTCCCGGTCCCCGGTGAGCCGGTGGGTGTAGAGGGCCGCCGCCGCGAACAGCGCCCGTGACCAGTGGACTTCGGTCCCGCGTGCCGCCGATCGCAGCGCGTCCACGCGGAGCACCGCCGGTTCCACCGCGGAACGCAGGCCGGTTCCGCCACGCGGAGCCCGAGCGGTGAGGTGGGTCGGTTCCGGCCGGTCGGCTAGCCGCTCCGTCCAGTACGACCGGTCGGAGGCGAACTGCTCCGAGGCGCGGTAGTCGGCGTCGCTGCGGAGCAGGCCGTCCAGGGAACGGAACGGCGACGGCGGGACCGGTCCGCCTGCGGCCAGTGCGGTGTACACCCGCGTGATCCGCCGCCGGACGAGGGAGAGGCCGAACCCGTCCATCACCAGGTGGTGGTAGTTCTGGTAGAGGATGTGGTGGGTCGGCGAGAGGCTGATCAGCGCGAAGCTGAAGAGCGGGTCACGGGTGAGGTCAAGCGGGCGGATCCGGTCCCGGGCCATCCACGCCAGGGCCGCCGCCCCGGGGTCGGGCTCCGAGCCGAGGTCGAGCCGGGCCGGTGTCCAGTCCCATTCCGCACGGACGATCTGCTGCGGGTCCTGCCCGTCGTGCCCGAAAGTCACGTGCAGCACGTCGATCTCGTCGACGACCCGGCGCAACGCGGTCTCGACGAGCTCCGCGTCGACCGGTCCGTGGACCTCCAGGTAATCGCCGATGCGGTAGGCGTCGAGTGCCGTCCGCGCGTGCTGTTCGGCGAGCCAGATCTCGCGCTGTGCCGCGGTCAGGGGAAGGACGTCGCCGTCGCGACGGGACATGGGGTACCTCCAGAAGTGTGGGCGGGCGTGCGCGCACGGCACGCGGGCCCCGCCGGCCGCGGTGACGTCACGCGGTCGGCGGGCGGGCGCTGCTGCGGTGATCAGGCGGCGAGTTCGCCGGCCTGGAGCTGCCAGAGGGATGCGTAGAGTCCGTGCCGGCCGAGGAGTTCGTCGTGGGTGCCCTGCTCGGCCACGACGCCGCCCTTGTCCATGACGTAGATCCGGTCCGCGTGGCGGACGGTGGAGAGCCGGTGGGCGATCACGACCATGGTCCGATCGGCGGCGAACCTCCGGAGCGTCCGCTGGATGGCGGCCTCGGTCTCGTTGTCCACCGCGGAGGTGGCCTCGTCGAGGATCACGACGCGCGCGTCCTTCAGGATCGCCCGGGCCAGGGCGATCCGCTGCCGCTGGCCGCCCGAGAGTGCGGTGCCGCGTTCACCGATCACCGTGTCGTAGCCGTCCGGCAGCGTCGCGATGAAGGTGTGTGCCTCGGCCATCATGGCGGCGTCGACCACGGCCTCGTCCGGGGCCCCGAAGCTGCCGTAGCGGATGTTGTCGGCGATGCTGCCGTCGAAGAGGAACGGGTCCTGGGCGACGAACCCGATCGCGTGGCGCAGGTCCCGGCGCGGCAGGTCGCGCACGTCGCGCCCGTCGAGCAGCACGCTGCCGGACTCCGCGTCCTGGAAGCGCATCAGCAGCTTGGCGACGGTCGTCTTGCCGGAGCCGGTGGCGCCGACGAGGGCGGTGACCCGGCCTGCGGGAATGGTCAGTGAGACGTCCTCCAGCACCGGCGGGCGGCCGGGGTAGGCGAAGGTCACATCGTCGAGGACGATCTCGCCCCGCACCTTCGCGGGGTCGAGCGGTCCGTCGGTGCCTTCGGTCTCGACGGGCAGTGCCCGCAGGTGGTGGACCCGGTCGTAGGCGGCGAGCGTGCGCTGGTACTGGTCGACGATGCCGCCGAGCCGGTTCATCCGCAGCAGCACCATCTGGGGCAGCCCGATCAGCGGGCTGAACACCTCGAACGGCAGGCTGCCGTTGAGCACCGACCGGCCGCCGATCAGCAGGGTGCCGGCCATCGAGCTGGTCGTGCAGACCCTGACCGTCTCGGCGTGGCGGATCGTGCTCCGGTCGGTCTGCTCGTTGCTCTCCTGAGCCTGCGCGCTCAACTGGTCGATGCGCTCGGCTTCGTAGTCCTCGGTGCAGAAGCTCTTGACGGTGGCACCGGCCTCCAGCGTGTTCACCAGTTGGCTGTGCAGCCTCGCCCGGCGCTCACCGGAGACGGCGTAGTCGGCCGTGACCCTGTCCTGGTAGCGGAGCGACAGCCAGGCGATGACCGGGATGGGCAGGAAGGCGATCCAGGCGATCTGCGGTGCCAGCAGGAGGAACAACGGCACCAGGATGGCCAGGCTGGCGCCCAGCTGCAGCACGTCGTTGGCCGAGGTGGCGAAGAAGGTGCCCAGCTGGCGGACGTCGTCGGTGAGCACCCCGGCGATCCGGGTGGTCCGCTCGCCTTCCAGGTGCCGCAGTTCGAGGTGCTGCACGTGCTCGTACGTACGGCCCCGCCAGTCGTGCTCGATGTCCTGGCCGAGCTGACGCCACTGGAGGTTCGAGGAGTAGGAAAGGCCCGCGACGGCGGCGCAGGCGACGGTCACCAGGCCTGCCAGGCCCCAGAGTTGGGACGATGCGGTGGTGAGGCCGAAGCGGATCAGCGGCGCGGCCTCACCCTTGATCAGGACCAGTGCCGTCCAGCCGAGGAAGGTGCCGAGCGCCATCTCCGTGATCTGGCAGGCGACCGAGAGGGCGGAGGCGCGGTAGAGCCGTCGGCGGTGCGGTCCGACGATCTCCAGCAGGGGGTGCCGCTCGGCCGCGGTCCCGGGCAGGCCCTCGGTCGCGTCGGCCGATCTGTGCCAGGCCTTCCGAAGGACGGCCCCTGTCGCCGCCACCACGCCGCCCAGCGCGACCAGTTGCCTGCTGAGCGCCGACCCGCGGATCAGGGCGATCCCGGCCGCCACGCCACCCCCGACGGCCAGCACGGGGCGTACGACGACGCCACGGTCGGCGCGCGGCGCCGGTTCGGCGGCGGACCGGGCCGGCGCGGGACGGGTGACTCGGGCCGCACCCTCCACGACGAGGGCGACGGCCCTGCGGACGATCCGGTCGACGTCCGCGGCGCTCACGCGCGCATCGTGCCGGACGAGAACCCCGCCGGTGACCGGGCTGGCCTGCGCCTGGGTGATCCCGGGGATCCGCCGCAGGGCCGCGGCGAGGACTTCGGCCGCCCGGGGCCGCCCGAGAACGGGTTTGACGTCCCAGCGCTGACGGCCCGGAATGACCGATCGCAGACGTACTTCCAAATCCACGGAGTGATTCCCGGCTGCGGCACCCAGCAGAGAAGGCATGTGTACGATCACCTGTTTTGCGAGGTCGCGAAAACCGTCACGGGCGTGACGCATTTCTGCGACGGAGTGGAATTCTGAAGGAGGAAGGAGAAGCGGCCGACGGGTCTGCGGCCGACCGCCGCCCGGGCGCACATCCGGGCTCGGCCCGAATGTGCGCCCAGGCGGCCAGGGCCACCGGACAGGCCGTCAGTTCACCTTGCCGGCACCGGCGGTCGCACGGATCTTCGGGGACCTCGCCTCGCCCTCGGTCCGATCGGCGGATTCGCCGTTCCCGGCGGCGGGGCCCTGGCCGTCGCCCGAACGGACTCCGACGTCACCGGCGGCGATCTGCGCCGCCACCACGTCGGCGGCGACCTCGGCCGCGAGGTCGTGGATGTTCTCTCCGGCCTCGTGGGCCGCCTTCTTCACCTCGAGGACGATGCCGACGGAGGTCCTGACGACACCGCGCATCAGCGGCTTGAGGAGACGTTTGGCGAGTGGCGCGACGACGAGGCCGACCAGGAAGGGCGGTACTAGGGGCGGCATGATGCTCCATCCTCTCTACGTATACGCATGACAGGGGACCCGGGCACTGCAGACACCGAAGCAGCGCACAGCCGGGCGGGCGGAGGGACCCACTTCCGGAATTCGACACTCAACCTGCCGAGCCGAATTCGTCACAGTGGAGCCCGCCGCCCGCTCTTCCGCCACCGTAGTCCAGCCACATGCATCGAGGCCAAACGGTTCCGGCGGGTTTCACTCATGCGAGTGCTCTTCAACGGTCCGAGTGGCACGAAGTACAGTACGTCTACTCATTAGGTGAACATATCGTCCGACTTTTACGATTCCTTGGAATTTCCGAGTTCTCGTCCCACCCGCCCGTGCAGGGCGGGGAACGGCAGCCCGCCTCCTCCCAGCACCGCTTCGTGGAAGGCCCGCACGTCGAAGCCGTCGCCCGGGCGGGTCTCCGCCTCGGCCCGCAGCCGGGTGAACTCCAGGTAGCCCGCCCGGTAGGAGAGCGCCTGCCCGGGCAGGTCGGTCGCGTAGCGCAGCAGGTCCGAGGCGATCTGGCCGTCCGCCTCGGTGGAGTTCGCGCGCATGAAGACCCGGGCCTGCTCCAGGTCCATCGTCCCGAGGTTGAGCCCGGTGTCGACGACGAGCCGCTGCGCGGTGAACCGCTCCTGGGCCAGCCGCCCGTAGGCGTCCCACGGATCGTCGTAGAGGCCCATCTCCCAGCCGAGGCCGGCGGCGTACTCGGCCCAGCCCTCGTTGAACGCACCGAACTCGGCCACTTCGCGGCGCAGTTGCGGCAGCGCGCGGTTCTCCGCCTGCCGGGCGAGGTGGAAGTGGTGCCCCGGCGCCAGCTCGTGGTGGATCAGGGAGGCCGCCCCCAGGAGCGAGCGCCGATCCACGTCCGCACCGTTGTAGCGGTAGCGTCCGACCGGGACGTCCGGGGTCGGCTGCTCGTAGTATCCGAAGGTCATCCCCGCCTCCAGCGCCGGGTCCAGCCGCGCCAGTCCGTACGGCGCGGCCGGGAGGACCGCGAACCAGCGCGGCAGCAGCGGAGCGAGCCGGTCGAGGTAGCCCCGGTAGCGGGCCTCGACCTCCTCGGGGGTCCGGGCGTACAGCCGGGGCTCGGTGCGCAGCCGCTCGTGGAACTCGGCCTCGGGGCCCGGGAATCCGAGGGCCGTGCGGACCTCCCGCATCCGCTCGGCGAGTTCCCTGCACTGCTCGCGGCCGAGCTCGTGGAGCCGCTCGGGCGGCGTGTCGCCCCCGCTGTGCGTCCGGACGAACTCCCGGTACGCCTCCTCCCCGCCTTCGTACTGCGCCCAGCCGACGGCCCGCGGCGCCTCGCGGAGGTAGGCCGGGTCGTCGAGGACGGCGAGCAGGCCGTCGAAGGCCGGTGCCAGCTCGACCTCCACCAGCCGGTGCACCCCGTCGCCGAGCCGTCCGCGGTCGGCGCGGCCCAGCCCGCCGAGCCGGTCGTCGCCCACCTCCACCCGGCGCGCCACGGACGCCCGCAGGCCGACGACCGTGGCGCGCACCCCGGCCAGGGCCGGGGCCGGCACCCGGAAACCGCGTCCGGCCTGCTCCGCCGCCTTGTCGGCGATCGAACCGACCACCCGGGCCAGCTCGTGCAGCAGCGACAAGTACCGCTCGACGTCCGGTCGTTCGGCGAAGCGGAACGGGCACAGGACGGCGTCGACGTACTGCGACAACGGGAACAGCCGGTACGTCGTGGCCGCCGGCGTCAGCCAGTAGCAGCGGTGGGACCGCAGCTCCTGCTCGGCCAACCCGGCGAGGAACGCGGCGGTGTCGGCGTCGACTCCGGACGACGCCACACCGCCGAGTGCCCGGACCCGCCCGAGCACGCCCTCCGCGAACCGCGCCCGCTCCTCGGCCTCGGCGGGCGACGCCCCGGGGAGCGTCTCCACCGGGAGGCCCTGGCGCACTCTCAGCAGTGGATCGCGCTCCAGCAGGAATTCCCAGTACCGATCGGCCAGCCGGCCGATCTCCTCGCCCGGCTCGTTCGTCCTCGTCCTCATGCGGTCAGTGTGGCGATGGCCCGGCCGCCCAGCGGCCCGGTCCGCGGAACCGCCGCCGTACAGTCCCTCGAACGGGTGAGACGAACCCGGTCGCCCGGGGCCGCGCGAACGGCTTCCGGCCCCACCCGCAGGCGGCATTTGCTGTTCGAACAGACTTGCCACACGGGTGAGTTGACTCGTCAGCGGGACGACTCGGTGGCACCATGGCGCCCATGCCCCGTCGCACCCTGCCGACCGCCCGTGCGCTCGCCGCCGCCGCCGTCACGGTCGCCGCGGTGGCCGGGTGCGGGGGCGCCGCCCGGTCCTCGACGAGCACTCCGCTCGTCGAGCACGGAACCGTCCGGATCGCCGCGGCCAGTGAGACGCCGAGCTTCGACCCGTACTCGACCTTCGGCGCCGCCCAGGCCGGCTACGCCTACGACTCGCTGGTCAACCTCGCCCCCGACGGCACCGTGGTCTCCGGCCTGGCCTCCTCCTGGCAGGCCACCACCACCACGGCCACCTTCACCCTCCGCCCCGGAATCACCTGCTCCGACGGCACCCCCCTCACCGCCTCGGCGGTGGCCCGGGCGCTGATGTACGCGGGCGACCCGGCCAACCAGCTCGCCGGCGCCCGGACCGTCCTGCCCGGCGTCCCTTTCACCGTGACCGCCGACGACCCGGCCGGCACCGTGTCGGCCACCACCGCCGCGCCCTTCCCGTTCCTCACCCGCACCCTCGGCCTGCTGCCGATCGTCTGCCCCGCCGGCCTCGACCGACCGCAGTCACTCGACCGGGCCACCCACGGCACCGGCCCGTACGTCCTGAGCCGCTACTCCCCCGGCGGGCCGTACGAGTTCACCGTCCGCGAGGGCTACACCTGGGGCCCGGCCGGCGCGACCACGGCGGAGCCCGGCCTGCCGGCCCGCCTCGTCATCTCGGTGGTGCCCCAGGCCTCCACCACCGCGAACCTGCTGCTCACCGGGGGTGTCGACATCGCGGACGTGAACGGGCCGGACCGCGCCCGGCTCACCGGCCACGGCCTGACCACCACCGACGTGCCGACCGTCGTCGGGATGACGTTCTTCAACCAGCGCCCCGGCCGGCCGCCGGGCGACCCGGCGCTGCGGCGGGCCCTGGTGTCCGCGCTCGACCGCCAGGGCCTCGCCAACGTCGCCGTCGGCGGCACCGGTCGTCCCGCCACCGACTTCGGCGCCGAGGGCGCCGTCTGCCACGCCGACCTCGCGGCCGCGAACCTGCCGGCGCAGGACGCCGCCGAGGCCCTGCGCGCCGCCGGCTGGACCCGTGGCCCGGACGGCCGGTCGACCAAGGACGGCACGCCGCTCCGGCTGCGCCTGATCACCAGCCCTGACCTCGGGCCGACGCTGCCGCCCGCCGCCGAGCTGATGGCCCGGACCTGGACGGCACTCGGCGCGGACGTCGAGCTGGTCACCGAGAGCCTCCCCGCGCTCGTCAACGCCATGTACCGGACCGGCGACTTCGACGTCGTGGTCGGCACCTCACCGGGCTTCGCCCTGCCGGTCGGCTTCATCCCGTTCTTCTCCGGCCCCACCCCCGCCCAGGGCCTCAACTTCGCGGGCGTCGCCAACCCCGAGTACGACGCCCTGGTCGCCGAGGCCCTCCGGGAGCCGGACACCGAAGGCTGCGGCACCTGGAACCGGGCCGCCGCCGCCCTCTTCCGCTCGGCCGACGCCCTGCCGATCGCGGACGGCCGGAGCACCGTGTACGGCCGGAGCACCACCTTCGCCACCACCTTCGGCGGCCGGCTCGTCCCCACCAGCATCCGCCTCCACCAGTGACCCGGGGGCCCACCGTGTCCTTGCACCGTCTGCTGCGGAATCCCTGGACGGCGTTCCTCGGCCGCCGCACGGCCCGGCTGCTCCTCTCCCTCGGGGTCGTGCTCACCGCGTCGTTCGCGATGATCCGGCTCGTCCCCGGCGACCCGGTCCGCGCCGCGCTCGGCGTCGACGCCGCCCCCGCCCTGGTGGCCGCGCGCCGACACCAACTCGGGCTCGACACGTCGTTCCCGTCCCAGTACCGGGACTACCTGAGCGGCCTCGCGCACGGCGATCTCGGCACCTCGCTGGTCACCGGGACCCCGGTCGCCGAGCTGGTCCGCACCCGGCTGCCGGCCACCCTGGAGATCGCCGGCCTGGCCTTCCTCGTCACCCTCGCCGTCGCCCTGCCCTGCGGACTGCTCGCGGCCGTCCGCACCCGCGACGGCCGCCACCCGCGCAGCGAGCTGGCGTTCACGGCACTGACCTCCGGGCTGGCCGGGGTGCCGGACTTCGTCCTGGCCGCCGGGCTCACCGCGCTCCTGGCCGTCGGCCTCCAGCTGTTCCCGGTGGCCGGCTCGGCAGGCGTCGAGTCCTTCGTCCTGCCGGTCCTCGCGCTCTCCCTCGCGCCCACGGCCGTCCTGGTGCGCATCATCCGGGTGGAGGCGCTGAAGGTGCTGTCGGAGGACTACCTGCGCACCGCCCGGAGCAAACGGCTGTCCCCCGCCCGCCGCTACCTGCTGCACGCGGCGCCGAACACGGCGACCGCCACGCTCACCGTCGCCGGAAGCCTGCTGCCCGCCTTGATCGCCGGCACGGTGCTGGTCGAGAAGGTGTTCGCCTGGCCCGGCATCGGCTCGGCGCTGGCACAGTCGGTGGTCTCCCAGGACTACCCGGTGGTCCAGGCGATGGTGCTGATCCTGGGCACGACCGTCCTGCTCGCCGGCCTCCTGGTCGACGTGCTGCTGGCTCTGCTGGACCCGCGCTCGGCGATCAGGGAGAGCTGAGGATCCGATGCCCCTTCCCCTCAGGTACCCGCGCTCCCCCATGGCCCGGGCCACGGCGGCCATGCTGGCGTCACTTGTCGTGCTCGCACTGGCCGGCCCGCTCCTCTGGGGCGCGGCGGCCGACCTCCCCGACCCCTCCGCGGTGCTGCAAGGCCCGTCCGCAGCACACCCGTTCGGCACCGACAGCCTCGGACGGGACGTGCTCGCCCGCGTCCTGACGGCCACCCGGCCGTCCCTGCTGCTCGCGCTGGCCGCGGTCCTGCTCGGCGCGACCGGGGGCATCCTCCTCGGCGCGTCCACCGCCGTGGTCGGCCGCCGCACCCGCCGGCTGCTCGCCGGGCTGATCAGCCTCCTGCTCGCCTTCCCCGCACTCCTGGTCGCGATGTTCCTCGCGGTCGTGTTCGGCGCGGGCGCCGGCGGAGCGGTGCTCGCCCTGGCCGTCGCCGGCGTGCCAGGTTTCGCCCGGCTCGCCCAGACGCTCGCCGCCGCCGTCGCGGGCACCGACCACCTGGCCGCGGCCCGGGTCCTCGGCCTGCGCCGGCACCGGCTGCTGTGGCGGCACGTCCTGCCCAACATCGCCGAACCCCTGCTGCTGAGCACCACCACGGCCGCGGGCACGGCCCTCGTCGCGCTCGCCGGGCTGAGCTTCCTCGGCCTGGGCGTCCAACCGCCCGGCTACGACTGGGGGCAGCTGCTCAACCAGGGACTCGACCGCATCTACGCCGAGCCGCTGCCCGCCCTCGCACCCGGCCTGGCCGTCCTCTACGCGGCGGTGACGTTCCAGCTGCTCGGCGAGGTCCTGGCCGGAGGCGTCGCCCGGCGCAGCCCGGCACCCCGAACGCCCGCTGCGCCGACCGCCACGAGCGGGCCCGCCGCGGAGGGTCTCGTCCTCCAGGTCGAGGACCTCACCGTCGAACTCCCCACCCCGGACGGTGTGATCCGGCCGGTGCGCGGCGTGAGCCTGTCCCTGCGGCCCGGTGAGATCGTCGGACTCGTCGGCGAATCCGGCTCCGGGAAGTCGCTCACCGCACTCGCCGTCGCCGACCTGCTCCCGGACCGGGCCCGGATCTCCCGGCGGACCCTCCGCCTGCTCGGCGCCGACCTCGCCGCCATGACGCCGAAGGAGCGCGAACACCACCTCGCGACCGGCCTGGCGATGATCTTCCAGAACCCGGCCTCGGCGCTCAACCCGTCGCTGCGCATCGCCACCCAGCTCACCGAGACCGTCCGCACCCATCGCGGCGCGAGCCGCGCCCAGGCGTTGGCCGAGGCCGCCGACGCCCTGCACCGGGTCGCCCTCCCTCCGGCCGTGCTGCGGGCACGCCCCCACCAGCTCTCCGGCGGCCAGCGCCAGCGGGTGATGATCGCCGCCGCTCTGATGGTGCGGCCCGGCCTGATCATCGCCGACGAGCCGACCACCGCGCTCGACGTCACCGTGCAGCGGCAGATCACCCGGCTGCTGTCCGAGATCCGGCGGGACACCTCCGCCGCCGTCCTGTTCATCAGCCACGACGTCGCGCTGGTGAGCGAGTTCTGCGACCGCGTCGCGGTGATGTACGCGGGGTCCATCGTCGAGACCCTGCCCGCCGACCGACTCTCGACCGGCACCCGGCACCCCTACACCCGGGCCCTGGTCGAGTCGGTACCCGACCTCACCGCGGACCGCGACCGGCCGCTGCCGACGGTGGAGGGCGCACCGCCCGAGCCGCTCGCACCCGGCCCGGGCTGCCCGTTCGAGCCCCGCTGCCCACGCCGCCGGGAGCACTGCGCCGAGGAGGCCCCGCCGCTGGAGGACCTCGACGCGGTCCACCGGGTGGCGTGCTGGTATCCGGTGGCGGCGGAGGTGGTCGTGGCATGACCGCTCTTCAGGTCTCCGACCTGACCGTCCGCCACCCCGGCCCGCGCGGCCCCGTCGCCGCCGTGGACGGGGTCTCGCTGGAGATCCCGCCCGGCACCACGCTCGGGCTGGTGGGCGAGTCCGGCTCCGGGAAGTCGAGCCTGGCCCGAGCGATCGTCGGCCTCACCCCCGTGCACGGGGGCCGGATCCTGCTCGACGGCCGGGAGGTCCGGGCCCGCACCGTCGGTGACCGGCGCCGGCTCGGCCGCCTGGTCCAGATCGTCCTCCAGGACCCGGACACCGCGCTGGATCCCCGGATGACCGTCCGCCAGACGCTCGGCGAAGCGGCGACCGCGTTCCACCGGCTCGACCGGGAGGCCCGTGCCGAGCGGGTCATCTCCCTGCTCGAACTCGTCGGCCTGAACGCCCGGTTCGCGGACCGCCTGCCGCGGCAACTGTCCGGCGGCCAGCGCCAGCGGATCGCCGTCGCCCGCGCCCTGGCCGTCGAGCCCGGACTGCTGATCGCCGACGAGATCACCTCGGCGCTCGACGTCTCGGTGCAGGCCTCCGTCCTCAACACGATCCGCGGCATCCAGCGGCGGCTCGGCCTGTCCATGCTCTTCATCGGCCACAACCTGCCGGCGGTCTGCTACGTCTCCGACGCGGTGGCGGTCATGCGGCACGGCCGGATCGTCGAGACCGCCCCCACCGAGTCCCTGCTGCGCGACCCACGGCACCCGTACACCCGGACGCTGCTCGCCTCCGTGTCCAGTCTGCGCACCTCCGTGCCCGGCCTGCGCACCGCCCTGCCCGATGAGAGGCCGTCATGACCACCAGCCGACCGGACGCGGTCGTCGTCGGAGCCGGGGTGATCGGCGCCGCCGTGGCCCTCGAACTCGCCCGCACCGGGCGGCAGGTGGTCGTCGTGGACAAGGCCGGCGCCGCCGGCCACGGCTCCACCAGCGCCTCCAGTGCGATCATCCGGTTCAACTACTCCACCTTCGACGGCGTGGCCACCGCCTGGGAGGCCCAGCACCTCTGGACGTCCTGGCCCGACCACCTGCGGCTCACCGGCCGCCGCCCGCTCGCGGCCTTCCACCGCAGCGGCGCCGTGCTGCTCGACTCCCCTGCCGTCGCACCCTCCGGGGTCACCGCCCTGTTCGACCGCGCGGGCGTCCCGTACGAACGGTGGGACGCCCCTACGCTGCGCCGGCGCCTCCCCGGGATCGACCCCGGGCGGTACTGGCCGCCGAAGCCGGTGGACGACGACGCCTTCTTCGACGCACCGACCGGCGAGCTCGGCGCCCTCTTCACCCCGGACGCAGGGTTCGTCGACGACCCGCAGCTCGCCGCCCGGAACCTCGCCGACGCGGCGGGTGAGCTGGGCGCGAGCTTCCTCTTCCACCGCACCGTGGTGGCCGTCGACCGGCACGCGGACCGGGTGGCGGGAATCCGGCTGGCCGACGGCACGCGCATCGCCACGCCGGTCGTGGTCAACGCCGCCGGCCCGTGGTCGGGAGGCCTCAACCGGCTGTCCGGCGTCGGCAGCGACTTCACGATCGGCGTGCGCCCGCTGCGCGAGGAGGTCCACCAGGTCGTCGCGCCGGGCGGCCACACCACCGGTCCCGGACTCGGCCCCGTCGTCGCCGACCTCGACCTCGGCACCTACCTGCGAGCGGCCTCCGGCGGCCACCTCCTGGTCGGCGGCACCGAGCCACCCTGCGACCTGCCGGAGTGGATCGACGACCCGGACGAAGCCGACCCCCGTCCCACCGCCCACCGCTTCCGGACCCAGGTCACCCGGGCCGCCCGCCGCTTCCCGGAGATCGGCGTCCCGAACCGGCCCCTCGGGGTCGCGGGCGTGTACGACGTCGCCGACGACTGGACCCCGATCTACGACCGCACCGCTCTCGGCGGCTACTACGTCGCCATGGGCACCAGCGGCAACCAGTTCAAGAACGCCCCGCTGGTGGGCCGCTTCCTCGCCACCCTCGTCGACCTGGTGGAAGCCGGCCACGACCACGACGACGACCCGGTCCGCTACCGCTGCGAGCACACCGGCAACGTCGTGGACCTGGGCGCCTTCTCCCGCCGGCGCCCGGCCCGGACCGGCTCCGCCCGAACGGTCATGGGCTGAACGTGCGCAGCTCCCGCACCAGATCCGCGACCACCCCGACCACGAACCCGGGCGCCTCGGTCGGGAAGGCGTGGCCGGTGCCCGCCGGCGTGTACACCAGCCGGGACGCCGTCGACGCCGCCAGGTACCGGGTCCTCGTCCGAACGTAGAACCGGGCGATCCGCTCGGCCTCGGCCGTGTCCCGGGCGGTGGCCAGCACCGTCTCGCCGCCCGTGAGGTCGCGGGGTATGACCAGCACCAACGGCAGGTCGCCGAGGTCCCCGTCATAGACCACGGTCTCCCAGCCCACCCCCGCCAGGCCGGCGGGCGAGAGCTCCGCGAAGATCGACGCGGCCGCGCAGTACGGGCCGGTCCGGCCGCCACGGCCCCGGTGAGCGCCGAACAGGTGCCGCACCGCCGTCAGCAGGAACGCCCCGCGCATGCCCGCGACCAGCCGGTTGGGCGGCGCGAACGCGATGACCTCAAGGGGCGTCGGATCCAGCAGCACGAGCCCGGCCACCAGGTCCGGCCGCCGTCTGGCGGCATTGGCGACCAGCAGCCCGCCGAAGGAATGGCCGACGAACACGTACGGAGCCCGCTCCCCCGCCGCCTCCAGCGCAGCCACGAGTTCCTCCGCCTCGGCCGCCGTCGTCCTCGGGAAGGGCCCGACATCACTCCAGCCCGAGCCGAACCGGTCGACCAGCACCGAGCGGGTCCGCGCCGCCGTCATCACGTGCAGGTGCCGGAAGTCCTCGCCGGGGGCGTGTCCCCCCGGCAGCCAGACGACCGTGGGGCCGTCCCCGGCGTCCCCCTCCGCGAGGAGGTGCATCCGGTGGCCTCCCACGTCGACCAGCTTCCCCGGCGCCGGCCGCGCCCGCGCCTCGCGGGCCACCAGCACCAGGTGCCGCACCGCTCCCGCTGCCAGCACTGCACCGACAGTCACAGCCATCCACCCGAGTGCCTCCGCCCAGGCGCTCTCCAACGCCACGAGGCCGACACCCACCGCCGTCACCAGCAGCGCAATCGGCAGTCCCAGCCAGTCCCGGCTCAGCAGAGCGAGCCAGGCGTTCGCGACCCGTCCGTCCCCGCGCATCGGCCCTCCGCGGCAGCAACATTCGAATCCGGTGCCCGCGCTCCTTTCCTACCCCCATGCTCGTACCCGCACCCGACATCCGCTCGCGCACACGGCGCGCACGGCCGAGGACGCGACGCGCCGGCACCCGTGACCGCGCCGTCCCGTCCCGTCCCGGCTGGAATCGGCCGACCGGAATCGGCCGACCGGACTACCCGGGCGTGCCGCCCTGCTGCCGGCTCATCCACTCGGTGATCGCCTGCTCGGTCCGGGCGAGCTGGTCGGTCGGGCTGAACTGCAGCAGCTCGGTGCCCGCCTCGACGTACGGCCGGTGCCCCGGCGGCTGGTAGAACGCGTCGCCGGCCTCGTACACCTCGTCGTGGTCTCCGAAGACGTAGCGCATGCGGCCGGCGATGACGTAGCCCCAGTGCGGACACTGGCACGCCCCGCCGGGCAGCGCCTGCAGCGGCCCGTCCAGGTCGGAATCGGCCCCGAAGGAGACGAACTCGACCGTGTAGCCCCCCATCTCCGCACGCCGGTCGACAACCGGCCCGAATTCCTGGACCTGCGTCGCCGTCTTCTTGGACACCTTGGGCATCGTTGGGCCTCCACTCCGTGTGTGGTTTCTTCGGGACGTCCCGTCGTCGTGAGTTGACCACCTCGCCGGGCCCGGCGCATCCGGGGCCGTCCGTGGGCGCACCCCGGCGCGCACGGCGAAGCCGTCACCAGGGGCGCGTGGCACCCCCCGGCGGACGCGGGTTTCTTCCGGCGGCTGAACATTCGTTGACCTGGTCCGGGTCGGCTGCCAGGCTGTCGGACGTGAGCCAATCCGAGCGCCTTGTGGGCCGCCTGCACGTCGATCTACGACGGCACGCGAGCGCCATCTGTGCTGTCTGCCACTGACCGGCGCTCCTTCGCGCTGACGCGCTGCTCTCACCTGCCGGCCTGAACCGGCACGGTCGCCCTGCCGGCACGGTCGCCCTGCCGTCGCGGCCGCCGCTCCGGGCTGTCGCCGTACCCGGCCGTGCCGTCCTCCTCGGCCTCCGCCCCGGCCTGTGCGCCGGGTGCTCCCGTCCACCACCGGCCGTTCACCCGCCTCGCCGCGTGACGGGCAGCCCTGCTGCCCGTCCCCGTCGGCGTACTCTGCCGACCCCGCAAAGGACCTCCCATGCCCGTGACCTCATGGCCCGCCTCCCGACCCACCTCCCGACGCCGGTTCCTCACGCTGGCCGCGGTCGCGGCGGCGGCGGCCGCCTGCGGCCGGGCGACGGCGGCAGGCGGCGGGGCCGAGACGAAGAAGCTCCGCTACCAGGGCTGGGTGGGGCAGGTGACGTTGCCCGAACTCGCCGAGGACCTCGGCTACTTCGGCGACGTGAAGCTGGAGTGGGTGGGCAACACGATCAGCGGCCCGCAGGACATCCAGTCGGCGGCGACCGGGCAGACGGACTTCGGCGGGGCGTTCAACGGCGCCGTCGTCAAGCTGATCGCGGCCGGGGCCCCGGTGAAGGCGACGATCAGCTACTACGGCGTCGACGCCGCCTCCTTCAACGGCTACTACGTGCTGGAGGACAGCCCGATCCGCTCCGCCCGGGACCTGATCGGCAGGAAGGTCGGGATGAACACGCTCGGCGCCCACGTCGAGGCGGTGCTCGACACCTACCTCCAGCGCAACGGCTTCGCCGCACCGGAGTTGCGCCGGGTCGAGCGGATCGTCGTGCCCCCGGTCAACACCGAGCAGTCGCTGCGGCAGCGGCAGATCGAGGTCGCCTCGCTGGGCGGCGTCCTGCGGGACAAGGCGCTGGCGGCGGGCGGGATCAGGCCGCTGTTCAGCGACTTCGACCTGCTGGGCGCCTTCAGCGCCGGCACGTACGTGCTGACCGACAAGTTCCTCCGGCAGAACCCGACCACGTCGAGGGTCTTCGTGACGGGGGTCGCGCAGGCGATCGAGTGGGCCAGGACGACGCCGCGCGAGGAGGTGATCGCCCGCAGCGCGGACATCATCAAGCGACGTGGCCGCAACGAGGACGTCGCGGCGCTCCAGTACTGGAAGTCCTTCGGCGTCGCCGAACCCGGCGGCCGGATCACGGACCGGACCTTCCAGCTCTGGATCGACTGGCTGACGGCCCACGGTGACATCAGAGCCGGGCAGGTCAGGGCAGCCGACCTCTACACCAACCGGTTCAACGGCTACCCGGCCGCCTCGCCCACCGCCGCAGGGAGCTGAGCCCGCGATGACCGATCACATCAGCTTTCGCCGGGTCACCAAGACGTTCCCGGTACGGGGGCGCGCGGGTGACCGCCGGCGCTCCGGATTCACCGCCCTCGACTCGGTCGAACTCGACGTCGCCAAGGGCGAGTTCCTGGCGGTTGTCGGACCGAGCGGGTGCGGCAAGTCCACCCTGCTGGACCTCCTCGGGGGTCTGACGGCGCCGACCTCCGGCGAGATCCTGCTCGACGGCCGGCCGGTCACCGGCCCGGGGATCGACCGCAGCATCGTCTTCCAGCAGTACGCACTGCTGCCGTGGCGGACAGCACAGGGCAACGTGGAGTTCGGCCTGGAGGCCACCGGCGTGCCGAGGCGTCAACGGGCCGCCAGAGCACGGGAGTACCTCGACCTGGTCGGTCTCACCGGCTTCGAGGACCGCCACCCGCACGAACTCTCCGGCGGCATGAAGCAGCGGGTCGCGATCGCCCGCAGTCTCGCGTACGACCCGGCCGTCCTGTTGATGGACGAGCCGTTCGCGGCGCTCGACGCGCAGACCCGCGAGTCGCTCCAGGACGAGCTGCTGCGGATCTGGCAGCGGACCGGCAAGACCGTCGTGTTCATCACCCACGGCATCGAGGAGGCGGTCTACCTGGGCGGCCGCGTCGCGGTGCTCACCTCGCGCCCGGGCCGGGTGAAGGAAGTCGTCCCGATCGACCTGGGTGAGCGCGCAGCCGGCCACGACCTGCGCTCCAGCCCGGAGTTCGCCCGCTACCGCCACCAGATCTGGAGCCTGCTGCACGACGAGGTCAGCCGTGCGCAGCAGTTGGAGAGAGAGGTCAGCCGCGTATGACCACCGACCTGAACCCGCGCCCGGCGGTGGCCGTGCGGACGGCCCCGACGCCGGCCCCGGCTTCGCCTGCCGAGCCGAAGGACCGGCCGCCCCGTGCCACGGCCACGCCGGCCCCGGCCCACGGGCCGGGGGTGCTGCGGCGCCTCGCGGGGCTGCTGCTGAGCGGCGCCACGAAGTCCGTGGCGATCCTCGCGCTGCTGCTGCTCTGGGAGCTCGCCCCGCGCTTCGAGCTGGTGGACCAGACCTTCCTGCCGCCGTTCAGCGAGGTGCTGGACGCCTGGTACGGGCTGCTGCAGAACGGCCAGCTGGCCGACAACACGGCGGCCAGCCTGACCCGTTCGCTCAGCGGCTTCGGCCTGGCGGTGGTGATCGGTGTGCCGCTCGGCCTGCTGATCGGCTGGTACCGGCCGGTGGCCAACCTGCTCAGCCCGCTGCTGGAGCTGTTCCGCAACACGGCGGCGCTCGCCCTGCTCCCGGTGTTCGTGTTGATCCTCGGCATCGGCGAGACGTCCAAGATCTCGATCGTGCTGTACGCCTGCCTCTGGCCGATCCTGCTCAACACCATCAGCGCGGTGCGCAGCGTGGACCCGACGCTGATCCGGCTCGCCCGCTCGCTGGACCTCTCCGCACCCCGCCTGTTCCAGAAGGTGATCCTGCCGGCCTCGGTGCCGGTGATCTTCACCGGTGTCCGGCTCGCGGGGGCGGTGTCGATCCTGGTGCTGGTGGCCGCCGAGATGGTGGGGGCGAAGGCGGGGCTCGGCTATCTGATCAACGCGTCGCAGTACAACTTCGCGATCCCGCAGATGTACGCGGGCATCGTGACGATCTCCGTCATCGGGCTGGTCTTCAACCAGCTGTTGGTCGCGCTGGAGCGCCGGTTCACCGCCTGGCGCGCCCCGCTGGGCAGTTGAGAGGTGTGACGTGAGTACACAACAGGAGTTCGCGGCCGACGTCCTGGTGATCGGCGGCGGCCCGGCGGCCACCTGGGCGGCGCTGGACGCAGCCCGCGCGGGCGTGGACGTCGTCCTGGCCGACAAGGGGTACTGCGGAACCAGCGGCTCGACGGCGGCCGGCGGCACCGGCGTCTGGTACGTCGACCCGGAGCCGGCGCGCCGCGAGGCGGCGATGGCGAGCCGGGAGGCGCTCGGCGGCCACCTGGCCGACCGGCGCTGGATGGCCAGGGTCCTCGACCAGACTTACGCCAACATGAACGAGTTGGCTGAGACCGGGAGTTATCCCTTCCCGACCGGTCCGGACGGCCGCCGGCTGCGGAACGGTCTGCAGGGCCCCGAGTACATGCGCCGGATGCGGATCCGGGTGCGGCGGGCTGGTGTCCGCATCCTCGACCACAGCCCCGTCACCGAACTGCTCACCGCCGCCGACGGTTCGGTCGCCGGAGCGGCGGGCCACCGCCGGCAGGCCGGGCACCCCTTCCTGGTGCGGGCGGGCGCCGTGGTGCTCGCCACCGGGGGCTGCGCCTTCCTCAGCAAGGCACTCGGCACGAACACCAACACCGGGGACGGCGCTCTCTACGCGGCCGAGGTGGGCGCCGAGCTCTCGGGGATGGAGTTCTCCAACGCCTACGGCATCGCGCCGGAGCACACCTCGGTGACCAAGACCGCGTTCTACTCGTACGCCACCTTCACCACTGGGGACGGCGCCGCGCTGGAGGGCGCCGCCAGCCAGGGCGGCCGTTCGGTGATCGCCCGTTCGCTGCTGGCCGGGCAGAAGGTGTACTGCCGGCTGGACCGCGCCGACGAGGCGGCCCGCCGCGCGATGCGCCTGGCCCAGCCGAACTTCTTCCTGACCTTCGACCGGCTCGGCATCGACCCGTTCACCGACCGGTTCGCCGTCACCCTGCTCGCCGAGGGCACCGTGCGAGGCACCGGCGGCATCCGGATCGCTGGCGACGACTGCCGCACCACCGTCCCCGGCCTGTACGCGGCGGGGGACGCCGCGACCCGCGAGGAGATCTGCGGGGGCTTCACCGGCGGCGGCAGCCACAACGCGGCCTGGGCGATGTCCTCGGGCACCTGGGCCGGGCGTGGCGCCGCCGGGTACGCGCGGGCGCTCGGGCCCGGTGCCCGTCGTCGCACGCTCGCCCCGGCCGGCCGGGCCGGGCTGCGCCCCACCGGGACGCCCGGCGGGGACGCCCGCGAGATCGTCGCCGCCGTCCAGCGCGAGGTGCTTCCGTACGACAAGAACTACCTCCGGCACGGGGATGGCCTCACCGGGGCGCTCACCGTGCTCGACGAGACCTGGGCACGGCTGCGGGCCGGGCTGCGGGCCACGGGTACGGACGCGATCCGGGCCCGGCAGGCGGCGGCGCTCGCCGCGAACGCCCGGTGGATGTACCGCTCGGCGCTCGCCCGGACCGAATCCCGGGGGATGGCCCGCCGGCTCGACCACCCCGACCAGGATCCGGCGCAGCACCACCGGATCGCCACCGGCGGTCTGGACGAGGTCTGGACCCGCCCGCTCGCCCGCACCGCCACGGAGGCCGCCGCGTGATCGAACTCGTCTCCCCGGAGCGCTGCATCGCCTGCGACCGGTGCATCAAGGTCTGCCCGACCGACGTCTTCGAGCGGGGCGCGGACGGCATCCCGTCGATCGCCCGGCAGGACGACTGCCAGACCTGCTTCCAGTGCGAGGCCAACTGCCCGGTGGACGCGCTGTTCGTCGCCCCGTACACCCACCCGCAGCCGCAGGACCCGGCCGTCCGTGACGAACGGCGGCTGACCGAGGCCGGGCTACTCGGCAGCTACCGCGCGCAGATCGGCTGGGGCCGGGGCCGGACCCCGGGCGCGCTGCGCGCGATCGGCCCGGCCGTGGGGCCGGCCGCCTCGGCCACCCCCATCACCTCCTGAATGTCCGCACCGTACACACCGTCCGAAGGAGATCCGATGACCAGCACCTTCGAGATCCGCAAGGTCGGCGGCCGGATCGGCGCCGAGATCCTCGGCGTCGACACCGCCGCCGCACTCGACGCGGGGACCGTCGATAAGCTCAACGCCGCGTTGGTGGAGCACAAGGCGCTCTTCTTCCGCGGCCAGCAGCTGGACGACGACGGCCAGACCCGCTTCGCCGCCAACTTCGGCACCCTCACCACCGCGCACCCGACCGTCCCCGCGCTCGACGGGCAGCCGAACGTCCTGGCGGTGGACAGCGAGGACGGCGGCCGGGCCAACCGCTGGCACACCGACGTGACCTTCGTCCGTACGCCTCCGAAGGCCAGTACCCTGCGCAGCCTGATCGTCCCGCCGTACGGCGGCAACACGCTGATCGCCAACACCCAGACCGCGTACCGGGACCTGCCGGAGCAGCTGCGCGAGTTCGCCGACCGGCTCTGGGCCGTGCACACCAACGACTACGACTACGCGCAGGGCAAGGAGCTGGACGCCGCGGACCAGGAGCGCCGCCGGGTCTTCACCGCCCGCAGGTACCGCACCGCCCACCCGGTGGTACGGGTGCACCCGGAGAGCGGTGAGCGCGGGCTGTTCATCGGCGGCTTCGCACAGTCGGTCGTCGGCCTGCCGAGCGCCGAGTCCCACGACCTGCTGCGCAGCCTTCAGGCGTACGTGACCCGGCCCGAGAACGTGGTCCGCTGGCGCTGGGAGCTGGGGGACGTGGTGCTGTTCGACAACCGCGCCACCCAGCACTACGCGCCGGACGACTACGACGGCCTGCCGCGCCGCCTGCACCGCGTCACCGTCGCCGGTGACGTCCCGGTGGGCGTGACCGGGGAGTCCAGCCAGGCGCTGGAGGGTGACGACGCCTCGCACTACACGCCCTGACCGGCGCCCCGGCCGTGCGGAGGGCTCCGCGCGGCCGGCGCCACGGGGAAGGCCCGGACCCCTTGAACCTAAGGCTTGGGTTCAAGGGGTCGTCGCAACACCGCTTGGTTTCAGACGGTGAGTAGATCACGTAGACGCTCGGCTGGGGTATCCCAGCCGAGCGTCTTG
>NZ_JBVINN010000065.1:0-33250 GCF_055579305.1 Kitasatospora sp. NPDC032757
TCCACCTCGGTGGTGTTCATCAGCGCGCCGCCGGCGGTGACGGCGCCCTCGAAGACCAGCGGCTTGAGGGAGGCACGGGCGGTGTAGAGCGCGGCCGTGTAGCCGGCCGGGCCGGAACCGATGATGATCACGTTACGGACGTCGCTCACTGCATCTCCTGGTTCGCATCGCGACCCGCGTTAGGTGCGGGGAGGGCGGTCCTGCTCCGCCGCCCGGGACAACGACTGACCAGTCTCTCGCATTCCCAGGCGGATCCGTACCAGGTGCCCGCAGTGTGGGAGCGCCGGACGGCCCGGAGCGTGGATCGTGGGGGCACCACCGGTCAGCGGGCCGGGACGGTGCGGTGCAGCAGGACGGGGCCGCAGTCGGGGGCGCGGAGGTAGACGTCCAGCTTCTCCGGCTGGTCCGGGAGGGCGTACACCAGGGCCTCGGCCGGGGCGCCGTCGTAGCTGCCGGAGTCGGCGGCGAGCAGCCGTCCGGCGCCCGGCGCCGGGCAGGCCGTGGCGCTGTGCCCGCCGGCGATCCCCTGCTGCCCGTCGGCGGGCGGTACGTCGGACGTACCCGTGGACGGCCGGGACGACTGGGCGGCGCCGTCGGGGGTGACGCCCGTCCGGGCGAGCAGCTGCCGGACCTGGGCGGCCAGCTGGTCGTCCCGGTAGACGGTGCCTGCGTGCTCGGTCCTGGGGGTGTTGGGGGCGCCGCCGGGCACGGCCCCGGCGGTGTCGGGGGCGCCGCTGGGCACGGCCCCGGCGGCGGAAACGGCCGTGGTGTCCGAGGCCGTCCGGTCGGCCGGGGAGAACAGCAGGGAGCCACCGAGGCCCGCCCCGAGCAGGACGGCGGCCGCGCCGAGCAGCAGGCCGATCCGGCGGCGGCGGGAGCGTGGGCGGCCCGGTCCGGTGGCCGCGGAGCCGGCGGGCCTCCCGGGTGGCCCGAGGGGGGCCTGGGAGGGGGCGGCTCCGGGCCGGGACGCGCCGGCCGGGGCGGTGGTCCGTCCGGTCGGTGCGGGGGCCTTCCGGGGGGTGTCGGGGCCCTCGGCGGGTACGTCGCGTTCGGCGGCCGCCGAGGCCAGGGCGGCGTCCAGCCGGGCGGCGACGTCGGCGGGCATGGCGGGCGGCTCGGCGGAGCCGAGCAGGGCCTGCACTTCGGCGAGCGCTTCGGCGGTCTCACGGCAGTCGGCGCAGCCGGCCAGGTGGTCGCGGAGCGCCGCGGTCCCGTCGGCGGACTCGATGAGACCCTCGGCGAGGTCGGCCAGCTCGTCGGCGGAGGGGTGTGGTCCGGCGGCGTGCGGATCCACGGGGTCCACGGGCTCGCCGGGGTCGGGGGAGGAGAGGGGGGCCGTCATCGCGTGCTCGCATCTCCTTCCAGAATCGGCCGGCCGGTGTCCGGGCCTGTCCTTGTGACGGTGCGCGCCCCGGACGGGTTCCCGGGCGGCGCGGCGGCGTCCCGCGGGGAACGGGCCGGTCTCTCCGTTCCACGTGGAACGGCGTCACGGCGCGCGGTGCCGGTGGCCGGTGCCGCGCCGTCCTCGCGCAGGTGGCGGACCAGCGGCAGCAGCCGGGCGCGGCCGCGGGCGCAGCGGCTCTTCACGGTGCCGACCGGGACACCCAGCAGCTCGGCGGCCTCGGCGACGGGGTAGCCCTGCATGTCGACCAGGACCAGTGCGGCCCGCTGCTCGGCCGGCAGCTCGGCGAGCGCCGCCGTCAGCTCCCGGTGCAGCTCGGCCCGGACCACGGGGGAGTCGGCCGGTTCGGCGGAACCGACCAGCGCGTCCAGCCGCTGCGGGTCGTCGTCCAGCGCCTTGGTGCGGCGGGTGGCGGCGCGCCGGGCGCGGTCCAGGCAGGCGTTGACCACGATCCGGTGCAGCCAGGTGGTGACGGCCGAGCGGCCCTGGAAGGTGTGGGCGGAGCGGAACGCGGAGACCAGGGCGTCCTGGAGGGCGTCGGCGGCCTCCTCGCGGTCGCCGAGGGTGCGCAGGGCGACCGCCCAGAGCCGGTCGCGGTGACGGTCGACCAGGAGGCCGAAGGCGTCCCGGTCGCCGGCGACGTGCCGGGCGAGCAGCGCCGCGTCGTCGTCCGCCGGTTCCGTGCCGTCCGCCACTGCCACCCCTCGTCGTGCCTGCCGTGCCCGTGCCACCGCAGCGGCCCCGCGTCAGCCGAAGACCTTCACCTCGGCGATCTGGCCGCGGTACTCGCCCTTATCCTTCGGCAGGCTGGTCAGCCAGAGCAAGAGGTAGCGCGTGGTGACCGGGCTGTCGACGCTGTAGTCGACCGTGGTGCCGGACTTCTTCCCGAGGAGGGTGAAGTCGCTCGGCCGGGCCCCCAGCGGGTCGGCGGCGGCCGAGGCGCCCGGCACCCGCAGCTCGGCGGTGGTGGTGCCGACGAACTGGACGTTCACCGAGCTGACCGCCTGCGGCGAGCCGAGGTCGATCAGCAGGCCGGTGCCCTCCTTGAGCGGCTTGGTGGGGCCGAACGGATCCTGGTACCCGAAGGTGGTCCAGACGGTGGAGGTGTCCCCGTCGAAGGCCTTGGAGAGGGAGAAGGTGCCCTCGGGGCCCTGGGTGCCCAGCGGGTTGTACGACTGGGCCTCCTTGACGGGGATCGCCACGGGGGCGTGCGTGGCGGTGTGCGCGGTGGGGGTGGCGGAGCTGACCGTGGGGTCGGGGGCGGCAGAGACGGTCGACCCGTTGTTGCGCAGGCTGTCCACCAGCTGCCAGGAGGCGACGCCGATCGCGCCGAGGGCGACCGTCCAGGCCGTCATCTTGGCGACCCGGCGCAGCCGCCGCCGGGTCCGCCGGACCGGAGCCGTCCGGGCCGGGGCGGGGGCCGTGGCGGCGCCGGGGGCGGCGATCACCCGGGTCGGGTTGGGCGCGGTGGGCAGCGCGTGGGTGTTGTGCCGCGGCGGGGCGGTGAAGGCCGGCAGCTCCGGCTCGGGCTGGCGGATGCGCGGCATCAGCGCGACCGCCTTCGCCAGCTGCTCGGGGGTGGTGATCGGCTCGGCGTGGTGCGGCGGCTGGTCCAGCAGGGCGCGAGCGGCCAGCTCGGAGAGGCCCTTGTGGACCCCGGCCCGGACCTGGTCCGGCGGTACGTCGCGGAGGTTCCTCGGGAGGCCCTTGAGGTCGTAGCGGTCCTCGGGGAACGGCCAGCGGTGGGTGAGCGCGGCGAACAGCAGGGCGCCGATGGCACGGGTGTCGGTGCGCTCGGCGTCGTCGGTGCCCTCGCCGGCGACCTCGTCGGGCAGGCCGCGCAGGGCGGCGTCGACCGCGATGCCGTTGATCCGGTACTGGCCGCTGTCGGTGCGCAGCACGCAGCGCGGGGTGAGCCGCAGATGGGCCTGGCCGCGGCGGTGGGCGGCGGCGACCGCGTCGGTGACCTGGCGGACCATCTGGTACGCCTCGTGCGGCTCCATCGGGCCGGTGGCGAGCAGCTTGGCGAGGTCGGAGGCGTGCGGCAGCCACTCCCGCACGACGTAGACCAGCTCGCCCTCCTGGACGGCGTCCAGCACCTGGACGAAGCGCGGGTCGCCGAGCAGCGCGGCGGACTTGGCGGCGGCCAGCACCTTGCGGGCGCGCTGGTGGCCCGAGGCCATCAGGTGGACGCCGACGGCCCGGCGCAGCTTCTCGTCGACCGCGCGCCAGCTGCTGAAGGTCTCGGTGTGGGAGATGCACTCCTCCAGCCGGTACCGGTTGCCGATCTTGTCGCCGCTGTGCCGCAGCGGGGCCGGCAGGGTCTTCGGGAGGGTGCCGGTCTCGCGCGGGTCGTGGGTGGGCTGCGGGTCCTGCGGCGGGCGGCCGGCGGGGCGTGCGGTGGCGCCGTCGGCGGTGCCCGCCCGGCGGGCGCGGTCGCCGGCGGCCAGTTCGGCGCGGATCTCGTCGGTCGAGAGCGGCGCGGTGATCTCGGAGGTCTCCTCGCCGGCGGAGGCCGTGGGGGACGGCGCGTCGTCGCCGCCGCGGTCGTCACCGCTCCCGGTGCCGGCCTCGCCGTCGGCTTCGGGCGCGTCGGCCTGGTCGGCTTCGGTGGCCTTGCCGGCCGCGGTGGCCCGGCCCGTCTCGCCGGCGAGCTCGTCGATCGCCGCGGCCAGTGCGGCCTCGTCCGCCGCCCCGTCAGCTGCTGACGTGTCGACGACCGCCTTGGTGCCATCAGCCACCGTGGTCCTGCCTCCCCTTGTGTAGCCCCGGCCTGAGAGAGTCGCTGGAGCCGATCGGGCCGAGGCCCCGTGCTCCAGGTCAATTGTGCCCACTCTTCTCCACCGGGTACGACCGCTGAAAGGTCCACGTGGTTGCGCGATGGTGGAGAGATGTGGTGCAGATCCGGCACTGGGCCGCCATTCCGGGCCCGGGAGGACCCCGGGCGCGGAGGGCGGCCCAGTACCCGCCCCATCGGGGCGGAGAAGCCCGGCCGTCCGGTTGACGCCCGGTCAGGGCGGTGGCCGGTACGACCGGTTGGTGCGGTGGTCAGCGGCCCAGTCGGCCGCGGACCATCCCCAGCATGGCGTTGAGCTCCTCGATCCGGAGCTTCTTCGCGATCAGCACGAAGACGGCGAGCTGGAGGCCGCCGGCCACGACGATGGTGAGCACGCTGCCCAGCCAGCCGTCGATGACCTGCTGGACCGCCAGGCTGACGCCCACGCCGACCAGCGCGGCCGGGACGCAGGCGGTGATCAGCCGGGTGTAGGTCTTGCCGATCCGCTTGGTGTCCAGCCCGCCGATCTTCTTCTTCAGCTTGGGCACCGCCACCGTCACCCCGATGGCGTAGGCGAGACCGTACCCGAACGCCATGCCCGTGACGACCCACTCGGCGGGCAGGACGAACCAGCAGGCCAGCGAGAAGGCCGCCTGGCAGGCCGCCACCCAGACGGTGTTGGAGAACGGCGTCCGGGTGTCCTCGTAGGCGTAGAAGCCGCGCAGCATCACGTACTGCGCCGAGTACGGGATCAGGCCCAGCGCGAACGCGGAGAGCATCAGACCGACGTTGGTGGCGTTGTCCAGGGCGACGTCGTTGCCGCCCACCGCGTAGATCGCACGGCCGATCGCCGGGCCCAGCGAGAGGAACAGGAACGCGCCCGGGACGACCGCCACCGCGGTGGTGCGCAGCCCGTACGAGAGGTCGTCACGGACGGCGCCGGCGTCCTCGTCGGCGGCGGCCCGGGAGAGCCGGGGGAGGACCGCGCTCATGATCGAGACGACGATCACCGCCTGCGGCAGCTGCCAGATCAGCAACGCGTTGGAGAACGCGGAGAGACCGACGCCGCCGTGGCCGCCCTTCTCGGCGGCGTTCCCGGCCGCGGTGGCCAGCTGGGTGATGACCAGGTAGCCGGCCTGGTTGGCGAGGACGAAGAAGAACGTCCACTTGGCCAGCCGGGCCGCCTTGCCCAGGCCGTGGCCGCGCCAGTCGAACCGCGGGCGGAAGTGGAAGCCGGCCGCCCGCAGGTAGGGCACCATCGCCATCGCCTGGACGGCGAGGCCGACCAGCGTGCCGATGCCGAGCAGCCGCACGCCCTCGGGGGAGATCGTCTCCGGGGTGACCTTGGTGCCGCCGAAGCTGCCGAAGACCCAGAGGTACGCGGAGAAGGTGAAGATCACCACGACGTTGTTGAGGACCGGGGTCCACATCATCGCGCCGAACCGGCCGCGGGCGTTGAGGATCTGGCCCATCACCACGTGGATGCCCATGAAGAAGATGGTGGGCAGGCAGTACCGGGCCAGCGCCACGGTGGTGTCGGCGCTGGCGGGGTTCCTCATCAGCGGGTGCGCGATCAACTGGACCAGCAGGGGTGCGCCGAGCACGGCCGCGAAGGTCACACCGGCCAGACCCACCATCACCAGCGTGAGCAGCCGGTTGGCGTAGGCGGTGCCGCCGTCGGCGTCGTTCTTCATGCTGCGGACCAGCTGCGGCACGAAGACGGCGTTCAGGGCGCCGCCGCCGATCAGGATGTAGAGCAGGGTGGGCAGGGTGTTCGCGGCGTTGTACGAGTCGCCCATCACGCCGAGGCCGATCGCCGCGGCGATCACCATCGTCCGCAGGAACCCGGTGCCGCGGGAGACCAGGGTGCCGGCCGCCATGATCGCGCTGGAGCTGAGCAGGCTGGCGACCTTGCCGCCGCCACCGGCCGCCGGAGCGGGTGCCGCGGGGGCGTGCTCCTCGGCGGCCAGCTCCTCCAGGGGCTCCACCGCGGGCGGAATCTGCACCGCCGCCACCTGCATGGTGGCCTCCTCCTCGGAGAGCGGCGGGTCGAACTCGATCGGGGGCACGAACGGGCGCTGCCCGTCCGTGCCGTTCGGACCGCTCGGCCCGCCGTGGTGGCCGTGCTGGCCCGGTCCGCCCTGGTACGCGCCGGCCGGGGGGAACGGCGCGGACGAGGGGAACGGCGCCGGCGCGACGGGCGGCTGGGCGAGCAGCGGCTGGACCGGGGGCTGCTGGGCGGGCGGACGGACCTCGGCGGCCGGGGCGGCGGGGCCGCCGGGGGCGGCCTGGGCGCCGCCGAACAGCGCGTCCACGCCCACGTACTCGGTGGACTCGGAGTCCCAGGCGGAGTGCGCCGGGCCCGGCTGCCACTGCTGGTCCTGCTGTCCCTGCTGCGGTCCGGCCCACTGGCTGCCGACCGGCGCCTGCCGCGCCCACGGAGCGCGGGGCTCCTGCCAGTCCGCCGCCGGCTCCTGCTGCTGGGCTGCCACCTGCTGCTGCGCCGAGACCGAGGCCTGCTGCTGGGCCGCGGCCTGCTGCGGCGGGGTGTCCCAGCCGGGCTGCACCGGCGGGACGGGCGGGGCGAACGACGCCGGCGGCACCGGCGTCGGGTAGCCGCCGCCCTGCGGCGGCAGCTGCGGCGGCACGTCGTACGCGGTGGCCGGCGGCTGCGGCGCCGCGGGCCGGGCGGCCCGCAGGCCGTACGGATCCTGACCGTCCCCGGGGCCCTGGTACGCGTCGGCCGCGTACGGGTCCTGGGCGTAGGTGTCGGCCACGTACCAGTCGCCGGACGGCGACTCGGCGCCCGGCCGGCTCTCACCGCGGCCCGGCGGCCGCTCCTCGCTGCGCCCGGTCATGTCACCTCTTCGCTGTCGTGGGGGAGGCCGACCCGTCATCGGGCGGGTGTCGGCGGTATCAAGGACCAACCTTCTCATTGCTGGTGGCCCGATCCCGGCCATCTGTGCTGCTGCCGCGCGGTGTCCGCCCGGCGTCGCCGGGTCCGGCACCCCCCGCGGGGGCCGCTCCCTCGTCGTCCTCCTCCGAGGTGTCGGCCTCCTCGCCGGCCGCCGGGCCGTCCACGAGCGGCGCGTCGCCGATCGGCTCGTCACCCTCGTCGCCGTTCTCCGCGCGACGCTTGCGCTGGCGGAAGAACCGCAGTGCCGCCAGCAGGAGCAGTACCAGGCCGCCGCCGAAGACGTAGAGCACGCCGTTGGTCACCGAGGTGACCTCCACGGTGAACTGCCGTGCCTCGCCGTACTGCTGCGGGTTCGGGCCGGTGGTCCAGAGCTCGGCGGTCACGGTCACCGGCCCGTTGTTCTGCGCCTCGGCGGGGAACCGCAGGGTGACGCCCTGCGAGGCGGGCAGCACCAGCTCCTCGGCCGGGTGGATCTTGAGCCGGTTGGCCTGGGTCGGACGGAGCACCAGCTTGAGGTTGGTGACCGGCTGGGTGAGGTTGTTGCGGACGCTGACCTGCAGCACCCCGGTGTCCCCGGCGAAGGTGATGGAGGTCTTCTCCGGGACGTTCACCGCGTCGGTCAGCTCTTTGAGGTAGCGCTTCACCCCGTCGCGGTAGACGGAGCCGGCCGGGGCCTCGTGGCGCCACTCGGTCGACATCGACCGCACCATCGCCGCGCTGAACGGACCGCGGACCCGCTGCGGCAGGGTGAGGACGCGCATCAGGAGATCCAGCTTGCTCTGGATCTCGACGGTGTCGGTCATCACCGAGGACGGCAGCTCCGAGGCCCGGGCCTGCGCCGGGTAGTCGGTGGCGGGCGGGACGTTGGTGTTGGCCTTCGGATCGGCCGGGCCCTGGGCGATCACGTCCAGCTTGACCGGCTCCACCCACTTGCCGGCCTGCGCCGCCTGCACGGCGGTGGCCAGCACCTTGGCGGTGTCCGCGGTCAGCTCGCGCGGCGGCATCACCAGCAGGCCGCGCGGGTTCTGCGGCTCCTGCCGGGAGATCACGAACGTCTCGGCGAGGAACCGCTGCACCGCCAGGGTCTGCGCCTGCGGGGCGTTGAGGTCCGTCTCGAACAGGGCCGAGACCGTTTCGTCGGCCACCGCCGCGTTCAGTCCGTTGCCGATCGGCCGGACCGCGGTCGGCGTGTACTTCAGCGAGTCGGGCTCGGGCAAGCTCGCGCCGTTGACCAGCACCAGCCCGCTGCCGGTGCGCTGCGTCATGGCCGAGATCTGCTGGTCCAGGTACCCCTGGTAGGGCCAGGCCACGTCCGAGCGGGTGTCCACCGCGAGCCGGCCCTCCACGGTCAGCCGGCCCGCCGTGGTCGCCTTGCCGAGCGCGGTGTCCACGCCCTGGAGCTCGGCGGCGTTGTGCGCGATCGAGGCGAGGTCCGGGTCGGCGTAGGGGAGCGCCACCACCTGGCTGCCGTTCTTGGCCACCGCGGCCCGCAGCTTCTCCAGCCAGGCCGTCGCGGCGGCCGAGCCGGTGCCCACGAAGGTGTTCTCCTCCTTCGCCGCCTTCTTGTCGCTCTTCTCGGTGCCGGGCTTCTGCACCCGGTACGTCTTGGACATCGCGAACGCGGTGTCCAGCAGGTCCGGGTCGATCACCCAGGTCAGGCCGGTCATCGACGAGCCGGTCTCGACCAGCTCGTACAGCCGGCCGCCCGGCGCGAAGTCGGCCGCCAGGCTGTCGTCGCGCAGCACCGGGATGGTCTGGTCGTTGTCGGACATGGTCTGCGCGACCAGCACCGGCGCGTGCACCAGCGGCCAGAGGGTGGCGACCTTGGACGGCTGCGCGTCCGTCGGCGTCGGGTCGTACGGCAGGAAGGTCCGGGCGATGCCCAGCGGGCGGTCGTGCTGGTTGTCCGCGGTCGAGCCCCAGACGTCCACCGCCAGCTCGTAGACGCCCTCGCCGGAGAGTTCGAGGTCGCTCACCGCGACGCTCAGCGTGTAGGGCTGGGTCTGGCCCGGGCCCAGCTCGTTGAGCGCGTACTGGGGGCTCTCCAGGTCGACGCCGTCCGCGCCGGCCGGGCTGGTCCGGGTGGTGACCGAGGCCAGCTCGCTGCGGGTGGTCAGCGGCTTGCCCAGCCACGGCTTGCGGACCGCCGCGTGGGCGGACTTGAGCACCGACTTGCCGCCGTTGGTGATGTGCCCGGAGATCGTCACGGTGCCGTTCTGGACGGCCACCGGTTTGTTCACCGCCTCGATGGTCATCACCACCGGGTACTCGGCGGAGACGCCCGAATCGGCGGCGGGGCGCGGGCCCCCGGCGGGCAGCGCGGCGGCCGGCAGCGCCGGCAGCAGCGCCAGCACGGCGCCCAGCACGGCCGCGAACCGCCGCACGGTCCGCGCCGTGCGGCGCGCGGGCCCGCGTTCGTGGGTCGGTCCGTACGCCTCCAGGCCCGAGTGCCGTGCCGGCTCGCTCATGCGCCCACCTCGCTGCCCTCGGCGGTCGCTTCGCGAGACGCGCACCTGTTGTCGGCTCGCTCGCTTCGCTCGCTCATGCGCCCACCTCGCTCACGCGCTTCGCCCTCGCCGTTCTCGATCGCTCGCTGCTTGATGCTGTGATGCCGCCGGTTCCCCGCCCGCCGGAGAGGCCGGCCGTGGGATCAGCGGTGAAGAAATGCGACCGGGCATGCTCCGGTCGGCCGTACTGGCACGCGGCACCGCGGCCCCTCGTCGGTGCCGCGACTCGCTCCACCGGCATGGTAACGATGCAGCCGGGGGTGCAGTGTTGCGGGCCTTGTGGTGAGCACCGGAAAACGCGCGGGCGGCGGGGCCGCCGGGGCACGTACCCTTGTGAGCCGTGTCCACTGCCAATGAGCCCCACGAGTCCGGCGTCCATCATCCCAGCACCGCCACCCAGGTCGTCCAAGGCCTGAGCGAGGCGCAGACCCTCGGTCTGCAGGAGCTGCTGCGGGTGTCCCCGGTCGCCGACGAGATCGCCCGCCGCTTCCAGGCGGCCGGTCACCGGCTCGCGCTGGTCGGCGGCTCGGTCCGGGACGCGCTGCTGGGGCGCCTCGGCAACGACCTGGACTTCACCACCGACGCCCGCCCGCAGGAGATCCTGAAGCTGGTCAAGGGCTGGGCGGACGCCGTCTGGGACGTCGGCATCGCCTTCGGCACCGTCGGCGCGCGCAAGGACACCCCCGAGGGGTCCTTCCTGATCGAGATCACCACGTACCGCTCCGAGGCGTACGACCGCAGCTCGCGCAAGCCCGAGGTCACCTACGGCGACACCATCGAGCAGGACCTCGTCCGCCGCGACTTCACCGTCAACGCGATGGCCGTCGACCTGCCCGGCCGTGGCTTCGTCGACCCGCACCGCGGGCTGGAGGACCTGGAGGCCCGGGTGCTGCGCACCCCCGCCACCCCCGAGGAGTCCTTCTCCGACGACCCGCTGCGGATGATGCGGGCCGCCCGCTTCGCCGCCCAGCTGGACTTCGACCCGGCCCCCGAGGTCGTCGCCGCGATGACCGCGATGGCCGAGCGGATCACCATCGTCTCGGCCGAGCGGGTCCAGGCCGAGCTGAACAAGCTGCTGATGGCCGCCCACCCGGTGAAGGGCCTGCGGCTGCTGGTCGACACCGGGCTGGCCGGCCACGTGCTGCCCGAGCTGCCGGCGCTCCAGCTGGAGCGGGACGAGCACCACCGCCACAAGGACGTCTACGAGCACTCGCTGACCGTCCTGGAGCAGGCCATCGACCTGGAGCAGGACGGCCCGGACCTCACCCTGCGGCTGGCCGCGCTGCTGCACGACATCGGCAAGCCGCGCACCCGCCGCTTCGAGTCGGACGGCCGGGTCTCCTTCCACCATCACGAGGTGGTCGGCGCCAAGATGACCCGCAAGCGGATGCGCGAGCTGAAGTACTCGAAGGAGCTGACCGAGGACGTCTCGCGCCTGGTCGAGCTGCACCTGCGCTTCCACGGCTACGGCGGCGGCGAGTGGACCGACTCGGCGGTGCGCCGCTACGTCACCGACGCCGGGCCGCTGCTGGAGCGCCTGCACAAGCTCACCCGCTCCGACTGCACCACCCGCAACCGGAAGAAGGCCGCGGCGCTCTCCCGCACCTACGACGGGCTGGAGGAGCGGATCACCGAGCTGAAGGCGCGGGAGGAGCTGGACGCCGTCCGTCCGGCGCTGGACGGCAACCAGATCATGGAGCTGCTGGAGCTCAAGCCGGGCCCGCAGGTCGGCAAGGCGTACAAGCACATGCTGGAGCTGCGGCTGGAGCACGGCCCGATGGAGCACGACGAGGCCGTCACCGCGCTCCGTGCCTGGTGGGCCGCCCAGCAGGGCTGAGCGCCAACGGCGCCAACGGCGCCAACGGCGCCAACCGCACCGACAGGGGTGGCCCCGGAATCCCGGGACCACCCCTTTCGCGCACGCGGCGGCGGACCGTCAGCCGTTGATCCCCTGCAGGCAGAGCACGTAGCTCAGGGCGGCGGAGGACGACGTCCGGGTGTAGCTGCTGTCCGAGTCCGGCACGCTGTCGCAGACCTTGTCGTCGCTGGTGGCGAGCATCTTGCGGAGCACCTTGTACTGGGCGCGCTTGTCGCTGCAGGGCAGCATGGTGATCCGCGGGTTGGGGTCGTGGGTGGCGCTGGTGCCGTTCTCGTTGCGCAGGCAGTCGCCGGCCTTGGCGCGGTCGATGTCGTCGGGCACCGTGCTCGCCGCGGCCGACGAGGGCTTCGGCACGGCCGGGGTGGTGATCTCCGGGATCGGCGGCAGCGAGAACGACGGCATCGGGGGGATGCTCACCGCGGTCGGCGAGGGCATCACCAGCGGGTGGTACGGCCTGTCGTTGCGGATGTTGTCGTTGAGCAGGGCGCCGGTCGCGATCAGGATGATCGTCGTGATGATCGAGAAGACCGGCAGCAGCAGCATCAGCATGTGCGGGCGCTTGGTCAGCGGGGCGCCCGGGTCGAGCTGCGGGCCGTGGGTGCCGGGGGCGGGCGGCGGCAGGTCCTTGATCTTGTTGTGCGCCGCGAGGTTCCGCAGCAGGGTGGCCACCGTGAAGATCGAGCCCAGGTAGCTCCACCAGCCCTGCACCATCGTGCGGGCCGACATGTCGCGCACGACCGCCGTCCCGCAGGTGCGGCAGAACGGCCCCGGCTGCTTCAGGAACCGCATGATGATGACGATTCCCTGGTGCCCGCGAACGGTGGTGTTCACGGCCGGGAAGCCGCCGCAGAACCGGCAGACCGGCCCGCCCTGCGGATTCTGCTGGGCGTAACCGGCCTGCTGCGGGGCGGCCGGGTAGCCGTAGCCGGGCGGGGCGGCCTGCGGCGGCGGGGCCTGGGGCGGCACGCCGTACCCGGGTGCGCCCTGCTGCGGGGCGGCGGGGTAGCCGTAGCCGGGCGGCTGGGCGCCGTACGGGCTGCCGCCGGCGTACGGGTTGTTGTTGTCGGCGGGCGGTGGCGCGCCGTACGGCATCTGGGGCGGTGGAACGGACAAAGGGTCCCCCGGGGAAGGTTGGGCGAACGGGTCAGGACTTCTTGGCCGGCGGCACGCCGGGTGAGAGCGGGCCGAGGCAGAGGACGTACCGCTTCTTGTTCCAGCGGCGGCCGCTCTTGCCCGAGACCGTGCTGGTGGTTCCGACGGTCTGCTTGCAGCGGTTGGTGTCGGTGGTGCCGGAGTACGTGGACAGCACCTTGTAGTTCGCCTTGGCATCGGTGCACTTGACGATCTCGACGTCGCGCGAGCCGCTCGCCTTGACGCAGTCGCCCGCCTTGGCGCTGCTGACGCTCGGGCCGCTGACGAAGTAGCCGACGACCAGGGCGATCGCGCCGAGCACACCGCCGACGAGCTTCAGCTTGGTCTTGGCGCTGGTCTTCTTCACCGGCTCGGCGGGCATCGGCGCCATCGGCTGCTGCCCGTACGGCGGCTGTCCGTACGGCGCCTGGCCCCCGGGCGGCGGGCCGTAGGGGGGCTGCTGCCCGTACGGGGGCGCGGGCTGGCCGGGCGGGGGTGCGGCCGGGTGGCCGTACGCCGGTGGCTGCCCGTAGCCGGTGGGGCCCGGCTGCGGCTGGCCGTACTGCGGAGGTGGAGCACCGTACGCCTGGGGGGCCGGCGGCGGGCCGGGGTGTCCCGGGGGTGCCTGCGGGTAGCCGTACTGGGGTGGCGGCCCGTACGGACCGGGCGGTGTGCTCATCAGGTTGTCCCCCGAGACAGTGTGCTGTCGCTCCGACAGATCTGACGTACCTTAGCGACTCGTGCCGACGCCGCCGGTTTGAGGGGGTACAGGCTCTCAGACCGCCTGGTCACCGGGGAGCGGGCCGGTCCGCCGGGCCGCCCGCAGATAGAGGACGGCGGCCAGCGCGTACACCAGGGCGACGCCGGCGACGACCGCGACGGAGCGGCCGGAGAGCGGCAGCACCAGCGCCGTCACCAGGGCGGCGGCCACGAAGGCGACGTTGAACAGCACGTCGTAGATGGCGAAGACGCGCCCGCGGTAGTCGTCCTCGACCGACTCCTGGACCACCGTGTCGGCGCAGATCTTGGTGCCCTGGGTGACCACACCGAGCAGCAGGGCCGCGATCAGGCACGGCACCAGCGAGAAGCCCAGGCCGAGCGCGGGCACGAAGACGACCGGCGCCGCCAGGCAGAGCGTCATCCAGCCGGCCAGCCCGAGCCGGCGGGTGCACCAGGGGCTGATCACCGCGGCGACGAAGAAGCCGGCCGCGGAGAGGGCGACCGCCTGGCCCAGCGTGGCCAGCCCGGCCGCGCTGTCGGCGGGGTCGTTGAAGGTGTAGCGGGCGAGCATCACCACCATGACGATCAGCACGCCGTAGCAGAACCGGGCGGCGGTCACGGCGGCCAGTGCGTGGACGGCGGGCCGGCAGTCCCGCACCAGGTGGGTGACGGCCGCACCCAGGTCGCGGGCGGCCCGGGCCAGTGCCTGGCCGAGCGCGGGGCGGTCCGCGTGGTGCTCGGGGCCGAGGAGGTCCCGGTGCATCCGGAGGGCGGCCAGCGCCGCCGTGAGGTAGAGCACGGCGGCGACCGTGACCAGCGCCGCGTCGGCCCTGGGCCCGGGCGCCATCACCTGGTGCAGCAGGAAGCCCAGGCCGCCGCCGACGGCTGCCGCGACCGTACCCAGGGTGGGGGAGAGCGCGTTGGCGGTGACCAGCTGCCGCTGGTGCACCACCCGTGGCAGGGCGGCGGAGAGACCGGCCAGGATGAACCGGTTGAGCGCGGTGACCAGCAGCGCCGAGGCGAAGAAGAGCCAGGTCGGGGCCTCGATGAGGAGCAGCGCCGCGGTGACCAGGCCGAGCCCGAACCGGGCCAGGTTGCCGTAGAACAGCACCTGCCGGCGGCGCCAGCGGTCCAGCAGCACCCCGGCGAACGGGCCGATCACGGAGAACGGCAGCAGCATCACCGCCAGCACCGAGGCGATGTCGGCGGGGGAGGACTGCTTCTCCGGGGAGAAGACGACGTAGGCGGCGAGCGAGACCTGGAAGACGCCGTCGGAGAGCTGGGAGAGCACCCGGGCGGTCAGCAGGCGGCGGAAGTCGCGTCCGCGGAGCAGGTCGAGGAGCGTGGCGCTGTGCGCGGTCTGGTGGGTGTTGCCGTTCTCCGTGATCGCCACCCGCCCAGACTGCCATGGAACCGGCCTGTGTTTCACGTGAAACATTCGCCGTGAAAAGGTGAACGGGCCCACGGTCGGTGACCGTGGGCCCGTTCAGGCGCCTAGGAGCCGCAGGCTCAGCGCTCGACCTCGCCGCGGATGAACTTCTCGACGTTGTCCTTGGCCTCGTCGTCGAAGTACTGGACCGGCGGGGACTTCATGAAGTACGAGGACGCCGACAGGATCGGGCCGCCGATGCCGCGGTCCTTGGCGATCTTCGCGGCGCGCACGGCGTCGATGATGACACCGGCCGAGTTCGGGGAGTCCCAGACCTCGAGCTTGTACTCCAGGTTCAGCGGGACGTTGCCGAAGGCGCGGCCCTCGAGGCGGACGTACGCCCACTTGCGGTCGTCCAGCCACGCCACGTAGTCCGACGGACCGATGTGGACGTTGTTGGCGCCCAGCTCGCGGTCGCGGATCTGCGAGGTGACGGCCTGCGTCTTGGAGATCTTCTTGGACTCCAGGCGCTCGCGCTCGAGCATGTTCTTGAAGTCCATGTTGCCGCCGACGTTCAGCTGCATGGTGCGCTCGAGGATGACACCGCGGTCCTCGAACAGCTTGGCCATCACGCGGTGCGTGATGGTGGCGCCGACCTGGGACTTGATGTCGTCACCGACGATCGGCACGCCGGCCTCGGTGAACTTGTCCGCCCACTCCTTGGTGCCCGCGATGAACACCGGCAGGGCGTTCACGAAGGCGACCTTGGCGTCGATGGCGCACTGCGCGTAGAACTTGGCCGCGGCCTCGGAACCCACGGGCAGGTAGCAGACCAGAACGTCGACCTGCTTGTCCTTGAGGATCTGGACGACGTCGACCGGGGCCTCGTCGGACTCCTCGATGGTCTCCCGGTAGTACTTGCCCAGGCCGTCGAGGGTGTGGCCGCGCTGGACGGTCACACCGGTCGGCGGCACGTCGCAGATCTTGATGGTGTTGTTCTCGCTGCTGCCGATGGCGTCGGCCAGGTCGAAGCCGACCTTCTTGGCGTCGACGTCGAAGGCGGCGACGAACTCCACGTCACGGACGTGGTAGTCACCGAACTGGACGTGCATCAGCCCGGGGACCTTGCCGGCCGGGTCGGCGTCCTTGTAGTACTCGACACCCTGCACCAGCGACGCGGCGCAGTTGCCCACGCCCACGATGGCTACGCGAACCGAACCCATTCCGGTTGCTCCCTGTGATCTCATGAGGGCCGCCGGGGCTCGGCGGCACTCGTCCTGCTTCTTCGATGACTCTTTGACGGGCGCGCGAGGCGCCCACTCCTGCCGCGTGGCACAGGGCTGACGCGGTGTCAGCGCTCCTGGGCGGAGCGCCCCGGGCGGTCGTACGGTGGCCCGGGCGGATCCGGGGATCCGTCCTCCTGGCCACGGCCGTCCGAAGTCTTGGGTACTGCGGGGCCGGTCCCGTCGGTGGACGGTCCGGTCCGGCCGGTGCGGTTGGCCCGCTCGGTCTCGATCAGCTCGTTGAGCCACCGGACCTCGCGCTCGACCGACTCCAGGCCGTGCCGCTGCAGTTCGACGGTGTAGTCGTCGAACCGCTCGCGCGCCCTGGCGAGCGAGTTGCGCATCCGCTCCAGTCGCTCCTCCAGCCGGCTGCGGCGCCCCTCCAGGACGCGCATCCGCACGGCCCGGTCGGTCTGGCCGAAGAACGCGAAGTGGACGCCGAAGTGCTCGTCCTCCCAGGCGTCGGGGCCGGAGTCGGCGAGCAGTTCCTCGAATCGCTGCTTGCCCTCGGGAGAGAGTCGGTAGACGATCTTGGACCGCTTGCCGTTGAGCGCGGTGGCCGGGACGTACTCGACGTCCGGGTTGTCCTCGACCAGGAAACCCTGGGCCACCAGGCTCTTCAGACAGGGGTAGAGCGTTCCGTAGGAGAACGCGCGGAACGAACCGAGCAGGACGTTGAGCCGCTTGCGCAGCTCGTATCCGTGCATCGGGGCGTCGTGGAGCAGGCCGAGAACGGCGAACTCCAGCACTCCTGAGCGCCTGCCCAATGCCGTCGTCCTCCTTCCCCTCAGCCGGTCCGTGACCCGCCGTCTCCGGCGGTATGCCGCTCCGATGTATCGGCTCGATATATCGAGAACAGTAAACCTGGGTCCCCGGCGGGGCAAGGGGGGCACGCGTGAATGTGATCACAAGGCGACGCGCGGGTGTGCTTGGCAACGGGCGTGTAATGATCTGTTGCCGTTTTGCGGGCATTGGCACCTGATGCCCGATTAGTTGTATTTCTCGGCTGCGTACGCTGTCGCGTGTGCACGAGGACCACCTCCGGGGTTAGGGCGGTTACGGGCATCGGACGTGAACCCTGCCTTCAGGCTCGACCGCCTGGCGAGGAGTAGCTGGAACATGAGCGAACGACGGCGCAGGTCGCCCAACGGCGGGCAGCCTCCGGACGACAGCGGTCGGCCGATGGGTGCCGGACAGGACGAGCTGGGCTCGGAAGGTCTCGGCCGGCGGCGCCCCCCGGGCGTCCGCGAGACCGCTCAGCAGCCCCGGATGACCCGCGCCGAGATGCGCAAGGCGGCCCAGAAGGGCGGCAAGCGCGGCGGCGCCGAGAGCGCGGGCGCCGGTGCGGGCGGTGACCGGGGCGGCAAGCCCGGCAAGAAGCGGTTCATCGACTACCCGCGCTTCGGCAAGCAGGGCTTCCGTCGCTGGCTGCCGTCCTGGCGGCAGTGGCTCACGGCGTTCCTGGTCGTCTTCGCGGCCTGCGTCGGCACGGTCTTCTTCATCTACCAGCAGACCACGATCCCGCCGTTGAAGGATCTGGTGAAGGACCAGAACAACATCTACTACTGGGCCGACGGCACGGAGATGACCCGCAAGGGTGAGACCAACCGTCAGATCGTCGAACTCGCCGACATCAGCCCCAACCTGCAGAACGCTGTCATCGCGGCGGAGAACTCGACCTTCCGGACCGACAGCGGCATCGACCCGATGGGCATGGCGCGCGCGGCCTACAACATGGCCAAGGGCGGCCAGACGCAGGGCGCCTCGACCATCACCCAGCAGTACGTGAAGAACGCGTATCTCAGCCAGGAGCAGACCCTCGACCGCAAGGTGAAGGAGTTCTTCATCACCCTGAAGGTCAATCAGGAGTACGAGAAGCCCGAAATCCTGAAGGGGTACCTGAACACCAGCTGGTTCGGCCGCGGAACCGGTGCGCAGGCCGCCGCCCAGGCGTACTACGGCGTCAACGCCAAGGACCTGGACCTCTGCCAGAGCGCGATGCTGGCCGGCCTGCTCAAGGGCGCCAACCTGTACGACCCGAGCATCAAGGGCAACCACGACCGCGCGGTGGAGCGGTGGAACTGGATCCTCACCCGGATGGTGGAGACGAAGAACACCACCCCCGAGGAGCGTGCCAAGTGCACGACCTTCCCCGAGCCGATCAAGAAGGTCCCGCCGACCAACATGAACGGCGAGATCAGCTACCTGGTCGACGTCGCCAACCGGTACGTCATGTCGAAGGACTCGACGATCAACGCGCAGGCGCTCGAAAAGGGCGGCTACAAGATCTACACCACCTTCGAGAAGGACAAGGTCGACGCCCTCAAGAAGGCCGTGGACGACGTCAAGGGCGAGACGCTCAACGTGCAGAAGCGCCCGGACAACGACAACTTCGTCCAGTTCGGTGCGGCCAGCATCCGCCCCGGTGACGGCGCGCTCGTCGCGATCTACGGCGGCGACGGTGTCGAGAACCAGCACTTCGACAACAACGCCGACGCCCAGGGCGTCCAGGTCGGCTCGACCTTCAAGCCCTTCGTGCTGGCCGCGGCGATGCAGACCGGGGTGCAGACCGCGACCGAGAACGGCAAGCCGAAGCGGATCAACGCCGACAGCCGCTACCTGGCCGACGACCTGTCGGAGATCCGCAAGCCGGACGGCTCGCTGGTGATGGGCGACGACGGCAAGCCGTACCGGCAGAAGAACGAGGACAAGCGCAAGCCCGGCTACGTCTCGCTGCGACAGGCCATGCAGTGGTCGTACAACGTGCCGTTCGTCCAGCTCAACCAGGACGTCGGCGGCCAGAACGTGGCCAACATCGCCGAGGCGATGGGCGTGCGCAAGGAGAGCTTCGTCGACACGAAGACCGCGACCTTCCCGCTCGGCACCTCCGGCATCAGCCCGATCCGGATGGCCGACGCCTACGCCACCCTCGCGGCCAGCGGCAAGCAGACCGACCCCTACTCGGTGACCAAGGTCGAGTGGCAGGGCGCCGCCCGCCCCGGCTTCAACAAGCCGGAGGCGAAGCAGGCGCTGGAGCCGGTCGTCGCGGACAACGTCACCGACGTGCTGGTGAACGTGGCGAAGAACGGTACCGGTCAGAAGGCCAGCACGCTGGGCCGTCCGGTGGCCGGCAAGACCGGTACCACCGACGAGAACAAGTCGGCCTGGTGGGTCGGCTACACCCCGCAGCTGGCCACCAGCGTCGCGATGTGGCGCGAGGACCCGTCGGCGCACAACCGGCTCTCGCTCAACGGCACCGGCGGCAAGGAGTCCATCCACGGTGGTGACATCCCGACCGACATCTTCACCCGGTACATGAAGGTGGCGCTGGCCAACGAGAAGAAGATGGACTTCCCGGCGCCGCAGCCGGTCGGCAGCCAGGTCGACTCCTCCGGTGCCCCGAGCACGGCCTCGCCGACGACCTCGCCCTCGGCGACCGAGACCATGGCGACCACCGCTCCGGAGCCGGGTGCCCCGCAGCCGCCGGTACCGACCACGACCCAGGGCCCGTCCTGCGTTCCCGGCGTCGACTGCCCGGGCACGGTGCCCACGACGCCGCCCGCGACCAAGACGAACCCGCCCGGTGGTGGTGGCGTTGGCGGCGGCGGTGGCGGCTCTTCGCCCACCTGCCTCATCCCGGGGCTGTGCGGCTCGAGCCAGCCGGCACCGTCCTCGTCCTCGGCCAGCCCCTCCAGTTCCAAGACGAACAAGCCGAGCCAGTCGTCCAGCGCGACGCCCGGCGGCGGCCCGCAGGGGGCGGCACCCTGACGCGCCGGGTAGCGCTCGGCCGGGACGTTCCGAACGGCGCCGAACAGCGCTGAACGGCGGTGGCGGTCCTCTCCGGAGGGCCGCCACCGCCGTTTCGTCACGATTGGCCCGATCGGGCCGAAGCCGCTCAGGGGGCCTCCTCGTCCAGCCGGGGGAGGTGCGGCAGGATGTCCGGCATGACGTCGAGCGATCCTGACGAATCCGTCGGCCAGATCGGGCCCATCGAGGCCGCCGGGGCGGCTCCGGCAGCGCCCGGCCCGGTCTCCGCCGCCGCGGCCGTGCCCCCGGCCAACACCGTGGTCGTCCCGGCGGACGAGGATCCGGTCGCCGCGGCCGGCAGCGAGGTGATCGGCGGCCCGCCCGGCCGGCGCGCCCTGCTCGGCGTCTCCTGGTGGATCCCGGCGCGCTTCCTGGCGCTGGTGGTGATCGTGGTCTCGGTGCTGGGCATGGCGCAGAAGCTGCCCTGCTACAACGGCGCCTGGTTCCAGCCGGGGTCGCCGCAGTACATCCACGCCTGCTACAGCGACATCCCGCACCTGTTCGGCGGCCGCGGTTTCGCGGCCGGGCTGCACCCGTACGTGGACCGGATCCCGGGCACCTCGGGCGATCTGCAGTTCCTCGAATACCCGGTGCTGACCGGCCTGTTCATGCAGGTCGCGGCCTGGCTGACGCCCGGCGGCGGCACCGAGCAGGCCCAGGAGCAGTGGTTCTGGGCGATCAACGCGGGCCTGCTGATGGCCTGCGCGGTGGTCGCCGTGGTCGCCGTCTCCCGGACCCACCGGCGCCGCCCCTGGGACGCCCTGCTGTTCGCGCTCGCGCCCGGCCTGCTGCTCAACTCCACCGTCAACTGGGACCTCCTGGCGGTCGCGCTGGCCGCCGTCGCACTGGCCTGGTGGGCCGGCTCGCGCCCGGTCTGGGCCGGGGTCTTCATCGGCCTGGCCACCGCCGCCAAGCTCTATCCGCTGCTGCTGCTCGGCCCGCTGCTGATGCTCTGCTGGCGGGCGGGGAAGTGGCGCGAGTTCCGGGCCCTGCTGGGCGGGGCGGTCGGCGCCTGGCTGCTGGTGAACCTGCCGATCATGCTGGCCAACTGGCAGGGCTGGTCGACCTTCTACGTCTTCAGCAAGCACCGCAAGGAGGACTACGGCTCCTTCTGGCTGATCCTGATGCAGAGCCGGGGCGTGGGGCTGGAGGACCTCGACCTCTACATCGGGGTGCTGATGGTGCTCTGCTGCCTGGGGATAGGGTGGCTCGCCCTCTCGGCGCCCCGCCGCCCGCGCGTCGCACAGCTGGCCTTCCTGGTGGTGGCCGCGTTCGTCCTGGTCAACAAGGTGTACTCGCCGCAGTACGTGCTCTGGCTGATCCCGCTCGCGGTGCTGGCCCGGCCGCGCTGGCGGGACTTCCTGATCTGGCAGGCCTGCGAGGTGCTCTACACCCTGGGCATCTGGTCCCACCTGGGCTTCGTCACCGGGCCCAAGCAGCACGGGATCGGCGAGTCCTGGTACCACTTCGCGATCGCGCTGCACCTGGTCGGCACGCTCTACCTGGTCGGGATGGTGATCCGCGACGTGCTGCTGCCGGACCGCGACCCGGTGCGCTGGGACGGCAGCGACGACCCGTCCGGCGGGGTGCTCGACCAGGCCCCGGACGTCTTCGTGCTCGGCACCGCCCGGCAGCTCAACGAGGAGGCGAGCTACGCCGGATACGCGCCGGCCGGCCCGGAGCAGTGGCTCGACGAGCCGTACACCCCGGAACCGGCCGAGACCACCGGGCCGTAGCGGCCGGGCGGGTCCTAGCGGTCCACCACGCGGTCGAAGTGCGTGGTGGTGTGCCGGACCTGCAGGGTCAGCTCGTCGCCGACCGCCGGCGGCTTGGTCTCGTTGTCCAGCAGGAGCAGCGAGACCTGCATGTGCGGCGGCTCGGCGAACCAGAGCTGCTTGCCGGCCCAGTTGAACGGCGACTTGGTCTTGTTGACCGTCGCCAGGCCGGCCCGGGCGATCCCCTTGGCCCGCGAGGACATGCCCTGCACGTACTTGGGCGCCTCCAGCCCGATGCCGTGCGCGGTGCCGCCGGCGACCACCAGCAGGTGGCCGTCGGTCGGCGCCGGGTGCTGGCGGTAGCCGTAGCGGTCGCCCTTCGCCACCGGGGTGACGTCCAGCACCGTCGCCCGGACCTCCAGCGCGCCGTGGTCGCCGAGCCAGAGCCGGGTGCCGATCCGGGCCCGGAAGACGGTGTCCGGGTAGCGCCGGCCCAGCTCCTCCATGCCCGCCGCGCCGAGGTGGCTGACGAAGACGGTGTGCACCGGCACCCCGGCGGCCCGGGCGGTGTCCACCCAGTAGGCGACCTCGTCCACGGGGGAGGAGCCGTCCGGCCGGTCCATCGGCAGGTGCAGCGCCAGGCCCTCGAAGGAGACGCCGTCCAGCTCGGCGGCGACCACCGGCAGGTCGGCCGCGCTCACGCCGTGCCGGCGCATGGTGGTCATGCACTCCAGCACCACCCGGGAGCCGCGCAGCGCACGCAGCCCGTCCAGGCTCGCCACCGTCCGGATCACCCGGGCGTGCGGCAGCGGCAGCACCTCCTCGCCGACCCGGTACGGGGTGAGGACCAGCAGCTCGCCGCCGTACCAGTCGGCCGCGTCGGCCGCCTCGTACGCGGTGCCGACGGCCAGCACACCGGTGCCGAGGAGGGTCGCCTCCTCGGCCAGCCGGTGGTTGCCCAGGCCGTAGCCGTTGCCCTTCGCCACCGGCACCAGGCCGGGGAACTCGGCCAGGACGGAGCGCTGGTGGGTGCGCCAGCGTTCGGTGTCGAGGTAGAGCGACAGCGTCATCGGGTCATCTCCCAGGGGGTGTTGGGCACGGCGGGGCGCAGGCTGCTCAGCGGCGCGACATGTAGAGGTCGAGCGCCTTGTGCAGCAGCTTGTTGAGCGGGAAGTCCCACTCGCCGAGGTACTCGGCGGCCTGGCCGCCGGTGCCGACCTTGAACTGGATCAGGCCGAACAGGTGGTCGTCCTCGTCCAGGGTGTCGCTGATGCCGCGCAGGTCGTACACGCCGCCGCCGAGCGCGTACGAGTCGCGCATCATCCGCCACTGGATCGCGTTGGAGGGCTTGACCTCGCGCTTGTGGTTGGCCGAGGCGCCGTAGGAGTACCAGACGTGCTCGCCGACCACCAGCATCGTGGTCGCGGCCAGCGGCTCGCCCTCGTGGTAGGCGATGTAGAGCCGCATGCGGTTCGGGTCCTCGGCGGTGAGCGCCTTCCACATCCGCTGGAAGTAGGCCAGCGGACGCGGGGTGAAGCGGTCGCGCTCGGCGGTCACCAGGTACAGCTGGTGGAAGATCGGCAGCTCGTCGTAGCCGCCCTGGACCACCTCGACGCCGCTCTTCTCGGCCTTCTTGATGTTGCGGCGCCAGAGCTGGTTGAAGCCCTTCTGGATGTCGTCCAGCGAGCGGTTGGCCAGCGGCACCTGGAAGACGTAGCGCGGCTGGACGTCGCCGAAGCCGGCGCCGCCGTCCTCGCCCTGCAGCCAGCCGGCCTTGCGCAGCCGGTCGGCCACCTCGAAGGCGCGCGGCTCGTACCAGTCGGCCTCGATGTCGCGCAGGCGCTTGGCCTGCTTGCCGGCGATGGCCTCCTTGATGGTCGGCGCGTTCCAGCGGCGGATGACCACCGGCGGGCCCATCTTCACGGAGAACGCGCCCTGCGACTTCAGGTGCGCCAGCATCGGGGAGAGCCAGCGGTCGAGGTCGCGGTCGAACCAGTCGATGACCGGTCCCTCGGGCAGGTACGCCAGGTAGCGCTTGACCTTCGGCAGCTGGCGGTAGAGCACCAGGCCGGCGCCGACGATCTGGTTGGAGTCGTCGATCCAGCCGATCGACTCCGAGCGCCATTCGGCCTTCACATCCCCCCAGGACGGCACCTGCATGTGGCTCGCCGAGGCGCGGCTCCTGATGAAGGCGAGGTGCTCCTCGCGGGTGATCGTCCTCAGGCGCAGGCTCATGCTCGGTGCTCCTCGTCGGTCGGGCTCGGTGGGGGCCCCAGGTTCTCGGGGGTGACTTTATCGCCCGGGGCCCGCTCGGCTGCGGGCGCGGCGGCGCCCCCGTCGGGTACCTGTCTCCATCAGGTAGGTACGCGACGGGGGCGCCGAGGGTTCCTTGTGGGGCGGACGGGGCCGTTTCTGTCGGGCAGGTCGGGCCGGTGGACCGGCCGGTGGGAGGGTCAGCCCAGGAATCCGCCGCGGGCGATACCGAGGTAGAGGCCCCACGCGGAGGCGACGACGGTGATCATGAGGACGAAGCGCTCGGCCGTGGTGACGGAGACGAACTGCCCCCAGAGGCCGGTGACGACGCCGAAGAGCCCCGTCCACGAGCTCACTGCGTGGAGGCCGTGGAAGAACGAGGTCGCGAAGGCCAGCACGCCCAGCACGGCCGTGATGCCGACCAGGGTGTTCTCGCGGGGGTGCCGGTGGCCGTCGGTGTTCAGGGTGAGCGGGAGCCCGTGGATGGTCAGGGCCATGAGTCCTACCTCCTGGCGAGGAGACGAACGAGCAGGAAACCCGTTCCGTCCAGATTGCGGCGGTTGGGTGGGGATCACAACCCCTATGCGTTTTGTTCGTCCGTCCGAGTGCAGGTAGGCTGTGCCGTCTGCACTGGTGTAGTTGTGCCCCCTTGCGCCCTCTTCCGGGTCGGCGGGGCTCGACTGTCGGACCCGGCCGCTACGGTGGCCGGTGTCGTCACTACTCCGGTGCCGACGCTGCACAACCCTCCTGCCACGGAGAGACCGTGGCCGCTGAGTCCAAAGGAGGTGGGTTACTCATGCGTCACTACGAGCTGATGGTCATCCTCGACCCCTCGGTTGAGGAGCGCGCTGTCGCCCCCCTGATCGAGAACTTCCTCACCGTCGTCCGCAACGGCGGCGGCAAGGTGGAGAAGGTCGACACCTGGGGCCGTCGCCGTCTGGCTTACGAGATCAACAAGCAGTCCGAGGGCATCTACTCGGTCATCGACCTCAAGGCCACGCCTGAGGTCGTCAAGGAGCTCGACCGCCAGCTTGGCCTGAGCGAGTCGGTTCTGCGGACCAAGGTCCTGCGCCCGGACACCCACTGAGCCACCTCTGAGGCCCTCGGGCCTCGGGTAGCTCGCGTCCGCTGTTTCACGTGAAACAGCGGTGAACGGAACTCTTCCGGAGAGGTCATCACCACCATGGCAGGCGAGACCGTCATCACCCTCGTCGGCAATCTCGTCGACGACCCCGAGCTGCGCTTCACCCCGTCGGGTGCGGCGGTCGCGAAGTTCCGCATCGCGTCCACCCCCCGCACCTTCGACCGTCAGACGAACGAGTGGAAGGACGGCGAGAGCCTCTTCCTCACGTGCAACGTCTGGCGGCAGCCGGCGGAGAACGTGGCCGAGTCGCTGCAGCGCGGCATGCGCGTCATCGTGCAGGGCCGACTGCGCCAGCGGTCTTACGAGACCAAGGAAGGCGAGAAGCGGACGGTCTTCGAGGTCGAGGTCGACGAGGTGGGCCCGAGCCTGCGTTCGGCGACCGCGAAGGTCACCCGGGCCAACCGGTCCGGCGCTCCCGGTGGCGGCGGCTTCGGCGGCGGCCAGCAGGGCGGCGGCCAGGGCGGCGGTAACTGGGGCGGCGGTGGCGGCCAGCAGGGCGGCGGCTGGGGTGGAAACTCCGGCGGCGGCCAGTCCGGCCCGTCCGACGACCCGTGGGCGTCCAGCGCTCCCTCTGGTGGCAACCAGGGCGGCGGCAGCTGGGGCGCCCCGTCCGGTGGCGGCTTCTCGGAAGAGCCCCCGTTCTAAGAGCTGACAGATTTCGTGCGGCCCGGCGGCCGGCGTCGTGAGACGCCTGCCGGGCCGTGAACCCCAAATGGAGCACACAATGGCGAAGCCGCCTGCTCGCAAGCCGAAGAAGAAGGTTTGCGTCTTCTGCAAGGACAAGGTCAACTACGTTGACTACAAGGACACGAACCTGCTGCGGAAGTTCATCTCCGACCGTGGCAAGATCCGTGCCCGCCGGGTCACCGGCAACTGCACCCAGCACCAGCGTGACGTCGCCACGGCCGTGAAGAACAGCCGTGAGATGGCGCTGCTGCCCTACACCAGCACCGCGCGCTAAGAGAGGGTGACCAAGTAATGAAGATCATCCTCACGCACGAGGTGCCGGGTCTCGGCTCCGCCGGCGAGGTCGTCGAGGTCAAGGACGGCTACGGTCGCAACTTCCTGGTCCCGCGTGGCTTCGCCATCCGCTGGACCAAGGGCGGCCAGAAGGACGTCGACGCCATCCGTCGCGCCCGCAAGATCCACGAGATCCAGACCCTCGACGCCGCCAACGAGGTCAAGGGCAAGCTGGAGGGCGTCCAGGTCAAGCTGGCCGTCCGTTCGGGTGAGGCCGGCCGTCTGTTCGGCTCGGTCACCCAGGCCGACGTCGTCGAGGCCATCAAGGCCGCCGGCGGTCCGGCTGTGGACAAGCGCGCCGTCGCGATCGCCTCGCCGATCAAGACCGTGGGCACCCACAAGGTCTCGGTCAAGCTGCACGCCGACGTCCAGGCCAACCTCGACGTCGCCGTCGTCGCTGCCTGAGCTCCGTAGCAGTGGCCTGAGGGCCGGTCTCCCCTTCCGGGGGAGGCCGGCCCTCGGTCGTTCCCGCCGCGCGCCGGGGCTCCGGGCGCTCCCGGGCTCCGCGCGCTCCCGGGGCCCGGGCCCGCTCCCGGGGCTCGGGCCGGCTCCCGGTGTCAGGCCCGCACCGCGCCGGTGACCAGCCACTTGCCGCCGCGGGCCCGCCAGGCCAGGAAGCCGCCGCGGACCAGCATGAACAGGTTCATCGCCCACCAGAGCCCGGCCAGCCCCGCGCCGGTGGCCGGGACGGCGAAGGCCACCGGGGCGAAGACGGCCAGCGTGGCCAGCATCGCCCAGGCCAGATAGGTGCCGTCCCCGGCGCCCATCAGCACACCGTCCAGCACGAAGACCAGGCCGGCGACCGGCTGGCAGAGCGCGAGCAGCAGCAGGACGGTGTTCAGCTGCGCCTGCACCGCCGGATCCGGGGTGAAGAGCGGGACGTACAGCGGCCGGGCGGCCACCACCAGCAGGCCGAGCACCAGGCCGGAGCCGACGCCCCACTCGATCATCCGACGGGTGGCCGCCTTGGCCCCGGGGGCGTCCTCGGCGCCCAGGTACCGGCCGATGATGGCCTGGCCGGCGATGGCGATGGCGTCCAGCGCGAAGGCGATGAAGAGGAACACCGTCATGGCGATCTGGTGCGCCGCGATCTCGTCGTCACCGAGCCCCGCGGCCACCGCGGTGGCGATCATCAGGATGGCGCGCAGGCTCAGCGTGCGGACCATCAGCGGCCCGCCGGCCCGGGCACAGGCGCGGATGCCGGCCGCGTCCGGCCGCAGCGAGGCACGCTCCCGGCGGGCCCCGCGCACCACCACGACCAGGTAGGCGGCGGCCATCCCGGTCTGGGCCAGGACCGTGCCCCAGGCCGAGCCGGCCACGCCGAGCCCGGCGCCGTAGACCAGGCCGGCGTTCAGGGCGACGTTGGCGGCGAAGCCCGCGATGGCGACCAGGAGCGGGGTCCGGGTGTCCTGGAGCCCGCGCAGCACGCCGGTGGCGGCCATCACCATCAGGATCGCCGGGATGCCGAGCGCGCTGATCCGCAGATACGTCACGGCGTACGGCGCGGCGGTGGCCGAGGCGCCCAGGATGTCGGCGACCCAGGGCGCCAGCAGCAGGGTGAGGACGACCACGCCGGCCGAGAGTGCCAGGGCGAGCCAGATGCCGTCGATGCCCTGCTGGACGGCGGCCCGGCGGTCGCCGGCCCCGATCCGGCGGGCGACCGCGGCGGTGGTGGCGTAGGCGAGGAAGACGAAGACCCCGGTGGCGGTGGTGAGCGCGGCCGAGGCGACGCCGACACCGGCCAGCTGCGAGGTGCCGAGGTGGCCCACGATGGCCGAGTCGGCCATCAGGAACAGCGGCTCGGCGACCAGGGCGCCGAAGGCCGGGACGGCGAGGGCGAGGATCTCCCGGTCGTGCCGGCGGCGGTCGGTGGTGGGGGCGGTCATGCGGTCAAGGCTACTCATCCACAGGTAATGAGCACCAGCCGGTTTGAGGTGTTACTCGAAATCCTGAGCGACGGCTCCGGCGCGGGATGTGTCCACGGCCACGCGGCTGTGTGTGAAGTATTTCTCATGCACAGCCCCGGGAAGAGGTAGTTGCAGGTCAGCTGGTTGACGGTGGATCGATGGTCGGGTTATCCACAGGGCTTTCCACAGGGGCGTCCACAGGTTTGCGGCACTTCTCCACAGCCTCGGGCCGCTCATCCACACCCCCTGTGGATAACCGCCTTGGCTGAAGCCCTCCCGGCGCCTTAGCGTGGGCTCTCCGTCCGACACTCCCACCCGCCACCGGCGTCCGATTTGTCGGTGCGGTGGCGTAGAAATGCGGTGGCGCAGTACCAGGAGCGCGGCTCCGCTCCACCCAGCCACCGGCAAGGCCCGCTCCAACTCGCACCACTCGCTGATCGGGGAACACGCGTGACCGGCCCCCAGTACGACGACCACGACGCCCCGCCGCCGGAGGACGACTGGCCCACCGCCGACGACCCCTTTCCCGCCGGAGCCTTCGCCGACGCGCCGTTCCCGGAGGGCCCGGGCGACCGGCTGCCGGTCTCGCGCGGGCGCGGCGGCAACGGTCAGGGCTCGGGCGGCGGGTTCCAGAAGGGCGGCCAGGGCGGGGGCTTCCAGAAGGGCGGCAAGGGCTCCGGAGGCTCCCAGCGCGACGGCAAGTGGCGCCAGGGCGAGGACGACCGCTCCGAGGGCGTCGACGGCTTCGAGCGGGTCCCCCCGCAGGACCTCGCCGCCGAGCAGTCCGTCCTCGGCGGCATGCTGCTCTCCAAGGACGCCATCGCCGACGTCGTCGAGGTGCTCAAGCCGGCCGACTACTACCGGCCCGCCCACGAGCTGATCCACGGCGCGATCCTCGACCTCTACGCCCGCGGCGAGCCGGCCGACCCGATCACCGTGGCCGGCGAGCTGACCAAGCGCGGCGAGCTCACCCGCGTCGGCGGCCCCGGCTACCTGCACACCCTGGTCAACTCCGTCCCGACCGCCGCCAACGCCGAGTACTACGCCGAGATCGTCCACGAGCGCGCGGTGCTGCGCCGGCTGGTCGAGGCCGGCACCCGGATCGCCGGCATGGGCTACGCGGCCGAGGGCGACGTCGACGAGATCGTCAACGCGGCCCAGGCGGAGATCTACGCCGTCACCGAGCAGCGCACCAACGAGGACTACGCACCGCTCGCCGACATCATGGAGGGCGCCCTCGACGAGATCGAGGCGATCGGCTCCCGCAACGGCCAGATGTCCGGCGTCCCGACCGGCTTCGCCGACTTCGACCAGCTGACCAACGGCCTGCACCCCGGCCAGATGATCGTCATCGCCGCCCGACCGGCCATGGGCAAGTCCACCCTGGCGCTGGACTTCGCGCGCGCCTGCTCGATCCACAACAAGCTGCCGAGCGTGATCTTCTCGCTCGAAATGGGGCGCAACGAGATCGCCATGCGTCTGCTCTCCGCCGAGGCCCGGGTGGCGCTGCACCACATGCGCTCCGGGAACATGACGGACGACGACTGGACGCGGGTCGCCCGCCGGATGCCGGACGTCAGCGAGGCGCCGCTGTTCATCGACGACTCGCCGAACCTGTCGATGATGGAGATCCGCGCCAAGTGCCGCCGGCTCAAGCAGCGCAACGACATCAAGCTGGTCGTCATCGACTACCTCCAGCTGATGCAGTCCGGCGGCTCCCGCCGGGCCGAGAACCGTCAGCAGGAGGTCTCCGACATGTCGCGAAACCTGAAGCTGCTGGCCAAGGAGCTGGAGGTGCCGGTGATCGCGCTCTCCCAGCTGAACCGTGGTCCCGAACAGCGAACCGACAAGCGGCCGATGGTCTCCGACCTGCGTGAGTCCGGCTCGATCGAGCAGGACGCCGACATGGTCATCCTGCTCCACCGTGAGGACGCCTACGAGAAGGAGTCCCCGCGCGCGGGCGAGGCCGACCTGATCGTCGCCAAGCACCGAAACGGTCCGACGGCCACGATCACCGTGGCCTTCCAGGGCCACTACTCGCGGTTCGTCGACATGACGAGGGACTGACCGGGGCGAGGGGCTGACCGGGGCGAGGGCTGGGGTGGCCGGCCGGGACGACGGGCCCGGCCGCGGCCGCCGCGGCCGGGGAGCCGGCCCTGCCTACAGCTGGGTGGGTGGTGGGATCACCACCTGCGTCCGGGGGGTAGCCGGATCGTCCGGGCCGGTGCATCCGGACATGCTGGGGACGCCACATACCGCTGGTTTCCCCACCATTCCGTAGGAGTTGGCTCGTGCGTGAGCAGACATGGCAACGGCTTCGTTCCTCCCGCCGGCAGCCGGGCGGCCGGCGCAGAGCGGTCCGGGCCGCGGCCGCGGTGGCCGTGGGCGTCATGACGACGGGTGTCCTGATGCCGCCCGCGGCGTCCGCCGCCGCCAGGCCGGACACCGTCCAGCAGGGCCTGAGCGCGCTGGTGCGGCCCGATGGTCCGCCCGCCGCCCTGGCGAGCGTCAGGACCCGTGAGGGCCGTACCCGTAGCTACACCGCAGGGGTGGGCGACGTGGCCACCGGCTCGAAGGTACCCAAGGACGGGCAGGTGCGGATCGGGAGCAACACCAAGACGTTCACCGCCGTGGTCGTGCTGCAACTGGTCGGCGAGGGGAGGATCGGCCTCGATGCCACCGTCGACACCTATCTGCCCGGCCTCGTCCGCGGGGAGGGGATCGACGGGAGCCGCATCACCGTCCGTCAGCTCCTCCAGCACACCAGCGGGCTCCCCAACTACAGCGACTACCTCGGCGACGAGGTCCGGTACTTCGAGCCCCGCGAGCTCCTCGGCACCGCTCTCCGGCACAAGGCCGACTTCGATGCCGGGAAGGGCTGGAAGTACAGCAACACGAACTACGTGCTGGCCGGCCTGATCGTCCAGGAGGTCACCAGGCGGCCCCTCGCCGAGGAGATCGACCGGCGCATCATCAGGCACCTCGGGCTGCGCCACACCTACTTCCCCGCGCCCGGTGACGCGACGATCCGCGAACCCCATCCCAAGGGCTACGACCGGGAATCAGCGGGCGCGCCCCTGCGCGACGTCACGGAGACCGACCCCTCCTGGGGCTGGGCGGCAGGTCAGCTGATCTCCACCGACTCCGACCTCAACCGGTTCTTCGGCGCGCTCCTGGGCGGCGATCTGCTCGCGGACGCCCAGCTCGCCCAGATGCGCACCACCGTCCCCGCCGAGAGCACCTTCGGCCCCGGCGCCCGCTACGGACTGGGGCTGGTGAGCAAGCCGCTGCCGTGCGACGACGGCGTCTACTGGGGCCACGGCGGCAGCTTCCCGGGGTACGAGACCCGGGGCGGCGCCACCGACGACGGCCGCGCCGCCAACATCGCGGTGACCACCCAGCTGACCGACGAGGCCCGGGCGCGTGTCGACAAGGTGGTGGAGACCGCCCTGTGCCGCTGAGCCGCAGCTCTCGGGGGCGGCGCGGGGGAGCCGGCACCCCCTTCGAGGCCCTTCACGCGGCAGGGAAATCGGCTTTCTTCCGTACCCGGGCCCTCTGTACTCTGTGCGAGCCTTATTTGATGATCATTCAATAATTCTTGGGGGGTACGGTGCCTCGTCACCGTCATATCGTCATCGCGGCCGCCGTGGCGGCCGGCGTCGCCGTCGTTCCGGGCCTGGCCCAGGCGGCCGACTCGCCCGCTCCCGCCACCGGTACCCACGGCGCGAGCACCACGCCGGTGAACAAGGTCTCCAGCCCGGCGTTCACCACCGCCAGCAGCCCGGTCGGGTCCACGGTCAAGCAGCTGCGCAAGGCCGCGCCGAACGCCCAGAACGCGCCCGGTGCGCAGGAGGGCGCGGCCGCCCCGGCCGCCAACCCGAACCTGGGGACCGGCGTGACCGTGACGGGCACCAGCGCCTACGGCGTCAGCCTGACGGCCGACGTGGTCAGCGACCCCGTTGCGGTCACCGTCATGATCTCCTGGGGCGACGGCACCGCGACCGAGGTCTACACCACCGGCACCAGCAAGGTCGAGCGCACGCACACCTACGCGAAGCTCGGTGTGTACGACGTGAAGGTGAATCTGTCCACCGTCGACGCCACCGCGTCCAACGGCGTCACCATCGCGACCCCCGGCTCGGCCTACACCCCGTACGGCCCGACCCGTCTGCTGGACACCCGTGACGGTACCGGCGCGCCCGCCGCCAAGGTGGGGAACGACCAGCTGGTCCGGGTGAAGATCGCCGGCAACGGCGGGATCCCGGCCGGGGTCACCGCGGTGGCGCTCAACGTCACGGTCACCGAGCCGGGCGGCGCCGGCCACATCATCGCCTACCCGGACGGCGCCACCCGGCCGACCACCTCGAACGTCAACTACACCGAGGGCCAGACCGTCCCCAATCTGGTCATCGTCCCGGTCGGTGCCGACGGCTACGTCGACCTGTACAACCGCGGCACGGCCCCGGTGCACCTGATCGCCGACGTCGCGGGCTACTTCAGCCACACCGCGGCCGCGGGCTACACCGGGGTCTCCCCCACCCGCCTCGTCGACACCCGGGAGGGCCTCGGCACCGCCCGCGGCCAGGTCGCCGGCTGGACGTCGTTCCCGGTGCAGGTCCGGGGCGCCGCCGGGGTCCCGGCCGGGGCCAAGGCCGTGGCGCTCAACGTCACCGTGACCGACCCGCAGACCGACGGTCACCTGACCGTCTACCCGGGCGCCCAGTCGGCACCGACCGCGTCCAACCTGAACTTCCGCGCCGGCCAGACCATCGCCAACTCGGTGATCGTGCCGATCGGCGCGGACGGCCGGATCCAGGTGCTCAACGCCGCGCCGGGCTCGTCCGACGTGATCGTGGACGTGGTCGGCTACTACGGCGACGACAGCAAGAGCGCCTACCTGCCGGTCCTCCCGACCCGTCTGCTGGACACCCGCGAGGACTCCTGGGGCGCCGGCCCGCTGCCCGGGCAGAACTACATCTACATGCCGCTGTCGGACGGGCTCCCGCAGTTCACCGGCTTCGTGCTCAACAGCACGGTGACCAACACCAAGGACGCGGGCCACCTGACGGTCTTCCCGGACCCGAACACCGTGGCCCAGTACGACAACGACACGGCGATCCTGCCCGTCAAGCCGAACACCTCCACACTGAACTGGAAGGCCGGGGACACCGTGCCCAACCTGGTCCAGGCGAACCCCGGTGCCAACGGCATCGTCGACTTCTGGAACGCCAGCGGCGGTGGCATCGACCTGGTCGTGGACATGTTCGGGGTCTACCAGAACAACTGATCGCGACGCGGGACCCGTGAAGCCCCCCGGGGCGGCCGCGTGGGTTCTACTGATCCCCGCAACACCCTGGAGTTCAGGGGTTGCGGGGATCATGGATTTTGAGGCGCTGAAGACGAGGTTCTTCGAGGCGTTG
>NZ_JBVINN010000066.1:0-29346 GCF_055579305.1 Kitasatospora sp. NPDC032757
GGGCTCAACCCGAAGGAGATGTTGGACAGGCCCAGGGTGGTCTGCACGTCCGGGTGGCGGCGCTTGAGCTCGCGGATCGCCTCGATCGTCTCGATACCGTCCCGGCGCGACTCCTCCTGCCCGGTGCCCAGAGTGAACGCCAGGCAGTCGACCAGGATCGACCCCTCGTCGATGCCGTACTCGGTGGTGAGCTGCGCGATCAGCCGCTCGGCGATGGCCACCTTGGCCTCGGCGGTGCGGGCCTGGCCCTCCTCGTCGATGGTCAGCGCGATCAGGCCGGCGCCGTGCTCGCGGGCCAGCGACGCGATCCGGCCGAAGCGGGTGTCCGGACCGTCACCGTCCTCGTAGTTCACCGAGTTCAGCAACGCCCGGCCACCGAGCGCCTCCAGCCCCGCCCGCAACACCTCCGGCTCCGTGGAGTCCAGCACGATCGGCAGCGTCGACGCGGTGGCGAGGCGGCCGGCGATCTCCCGCATGTCGGCGACGCCGTCGCGGCCGACGTAGTCCACACACAGGTCCAGCAGGTGGGAGCCGTCCCGGATCTGCTCACGGGCGATCTCCACGCAGGCCTGCCAGTCCCCGGCCAGCATCGACTCACGGAACTTCTTCGACCCATTGGCATTCGTCCGCTCACCGATCGCCAGGTACGACGTGTCCTGACGGAACGGCACCGCCTGGTACAACGACGCCGCCGACGGCTCCGGGCGCGGATCACGGCCGGCGACCGGGCGGCCCTGGACGCGCTCCACCACCTGCCGCAGATGCTCGGGGGTGGTGCCGCAGCAGCCGCCGACCAGCGACAGCCCGTACTCGCGGGTGAAGACGTCGTGGGCGTCGGCCAGCTCGGACGGGGAGAGCGGGTAGTGGGCGCCGTCCCTGCCCAGCACCGGCAGACCCGCGTTCGGCATGCACGACAGACCGATCTTCGCGTTCTTGGCCAGGTAGCGCAGATGCTCGCTCATCTCCGCCGGCCCGGTCGCGCAGTTCAAACCGATGTAGTCGACACCGAGCGGCTCCAGCGCCGCCAGCGCCGCACCGATCTCCGAGCCGAGCAGCATCGTGCCGGTCGTCTCCACGGTCACCTGCACCAGCACCGGCAGATCCAGGCCCGCCTCCGCCAACGCCCGCTTGCAGCCCAGGATGGCCGCCTTGGTCTGCAGCAGGTCCTGACTCGTCTCCACCAGCAGCGCATCCGCACCACCCGCGATCAGGCCGGCCGCGTTCTGCCGGAAGCCGTCGCGCAGCACCCCGTACGGGGCGTGACCGAGGGTGGGCAGCTTGGTACCGGGGCCGATCGAACCCAGCACCCAGCGGGTGCGGCCGTCGGCGGCGTACGCGTCCGCCGTCTCGCGGGCGATCCGGGCGCCGGACTCGGACAGCTCGAAGACCCGCTCGGAGATGTCGTACTCCCCCAGCGCCGAGAAGTTGGCGCCGAAGGTGTTGGTCTCCACACAGTCCACACCCACCGCGAAATACGCGTCATGGACCGAACGCACGATGTCGGGCCGCGTCACATTCAGGACCTCGTTGCAGCCCTCCAGGTCCTGGAAGTCCTCCAACGACGGATCCTGCGCCTGGAGCATCGTGCCCATCGCACCGTCGGCCACCACCACCCGGGTGGCAAGCGCCTCACGCAACGCATCTGCGCGACTCTGCGGAGTGATGGACGGGGCGGCTGCAGTGGCCATGGGGCTTCTCCCTGGGTGCGACGGCTGTCGGCTTTGCGACCCTGCTGAATCGGGGTCGCACCTGGCCAGGGTATCCGGCCTGCGGCGGGAGCCGATGGTGCGTTCCGTATCCTGAACGTTCGGCCGCAAAGGGGAGGGCGACTGCATGGCGAGGATCGGCGCACGGGCACGGCGGGTCGCGGAGGTTCTGGGGAGGCCGCTGCGGGCGCTGCGGGCCCGCTGGCGGGGGTGGTCCCGCTGGCGGAAGTCGCTGGTCGTGGTGGGGGTGGCGGTGGCCGTCCTGGTGACACCGGTCGGCGCGGCGGCGCTCGCGCTGCGGCTCCAGTACGCCGGGGAGCCGTCCGCCGACGCCCGCACCCGGGGCCGGGACGCCCTCTGGCTCGGTCACGCCTGGGTGGACGGCCGGAAGGGTGACGCCGACGTCGCCGCCCTCGCCCAGCGCCTCTCCGGCACCGGCATCCGCGACCTCTACGTGCACACCGGCCCGCTGGAGCACGACGGCTCGCTGCCGCCGAGCGTCCACCCCCGGGCCGGCTGGTTCGTCGAGACCGTCCACAAGACGATGCCCGGCATCCGCGTGCAGAGCTGGCTGGGCGACGAGGTCAAGCCGGAGAAGGACGCGCTGGACCTGGAGGACGCGCCCACCCGGGATCGCGTCACCGCCTCCGCCCGCCAGGTGCTCGACCTCGGCTTCGACGGCGTCCACTTCGACATGGAGCCGATCCGCCCCGGCTCGAAGGGCTGGCTCGCCCTGCTCGACCAGGTGCGCCCGGTCACCGCCGGACGCGGCACCAAGCTGTCGGTGGCCGCCCCGCAGATCGACCCGCTGCCCGGGCAGCACGCCGTCGGCATCGCGCTCACCGACCACGGCAAGTGGTGGGACCAGGCCTACTTCGCCGAGACCGCCCGCCGGGTCGACCAGATCGCGATGATGACGTACGACTCGAGCATGCCGACCGAGTCCCTGTACGGCGGCTACAACGCCTACCAGACCGAGCTGGCCCTGGAGGCGACCCCGGAGAACGTGGACCTGCTGATGGGCCTGCCGTTCTACTGGGAGGACAAGTGGGGCCACTGGGGCCACGCCGAGACGGTGGAGGCCGGCATCCGGGGCATCCGGCTCGGCCTCGGCCGGTACGACCTGCAGCGGCAGAACTTCGGCGTCGGCCTGTACGTGGACTTCGCCGCGACCGAGCAGAACTGGGCGGACTACCGCAGCGGCTGGGTGCGCTGAGCCGCGGCGTCGCCCACCGCCGCTACGCGAGCTGCCCCGACGCCAGCCGGTGGGCCAGCGCACCCAGGTAGCGGTGGATCGCGGCGTCCTCGCCCGTCACGTAGTGCCCGATCGCGCGGTAGAGCGGCTTGTACACCTCACCGCGCTCGGTGACGGTCAGGGTGCAGCCCACCCCGGCCGGCGTCAGTACGTACGTCCAGGTGCCGCCGTACGGCAGGTCCGGGTCGGCGATGCCGGTCACCAGGCGGTGCGGGGCCTCGCTCTCCACCACCTCGTAGGTGGTGTGGCCGTGCTTGTCGTACTCCCGCCAGCGGGGCCGGCCGCCGGCCGTCGCGGGCAGCCGCTCGACGTGCGACAGGCCCGGGCGCCAGGCCGGGTAGAGGTCGATGTCGGTCAGGATGTCCCAGACCGCACCGGGCGGCTGGGCCAGGTCCAGGCCGCCCTCGGTCACGTGTTCCACCGGCAGCCGCCGCCCGGCGGTGGTGGCCGCCAGCACCGCTCCGGCCCCGGCGGCCACCACCGCTCCGACGCCGACCCACAGCCATCCGTTCATCCGCCCGGCTCCTCACGCCCGCCGCCCGGCCCCCGCCTCGCCTCCATCATCGCGCCGCCCCGCCGCTCGGGCACGGCAGCACCGGCGGCGCTCGCCGGCGGGGCGGGCGGCCCGGCGCGGGCCGCCTGCCGGGATAACCGCTGGCTCCCGGCGCCCCGCTCCCCCAGACTGTCCCGGTGCCCGGCCGCCGGGCGCATCAAAGCCCGTAGGCTGGGCAGGTAGGGACCATGGAACGAGGCGTTCCATGGGTGACGAGAGGTTCGACAGTCGGCAGCCGGACCGCCGACGCCCCGGCATCCCAGCCGGGACGGGGTGCGGCCGCCCGCCGACCGGAGGGAGACGCTGGGTGATCGAGCTGGAAGATGTTCCCGAGTTGATCGACCCGGTGATGGTCTGCGCCTTCGAGGGCTGGAACGACGCGGGCGACGCCGCTTCCGCCGCGCTCGCGCATCTGGACGAAACCTGGGGCGGCAAGGTGTTCGCCGCCCTGGACGCGGAGGACTACTACGACTTCCAGGTCAACCGGCCCACGGTCTGGCTGGACGGCGGCATCCGCCGGATCACCTGGCCGACCACCCGGCTCTCGGTGATCCGGGTGACCGAGCCGACGACCCGCGACGTCGTCCTGGTGCGCGGCATCGAGCCGAGCATGCGGTGGCGCTCGTTCTGCAACGAGCTGCTCGCCTTCGCGCACGAGCTGGGGATCGAGCTGGTGGTGATCCTGGGCGCACTGCTCGGCGACACCCCGCACAGCCGCCCGGTGCCGGTCAGCGGGGTCACCTCCGACCCGGAGCTGGCCCAGCGGCTCGACCTGGAGGAGAGCCGCTACGAGGGCCCGACCGGGATCGTCGGGGTGCTCCAGGAGGCGTGCACGCACGCCGGGGTGCCCGCCGTGACGCTCTGGGCGGCGGTGCCGCACTACGTGGCGCAGCCGCCGAACCCGAAGGCCACGCTGGCGCTGCTCAACAAGCTGGAGGACCTGCTGGACCTGCGCATCCCGCCGGGCGAGCTCGGCGAGGACTCCCGGGCCTGGCAGCTGGGCGTGGACCAGCTGGCCGCCGAGGACAGCGAGGTGGCCGAGTACGTGCAGCAGCTGGAGGAGGCGCAGGACACCGCCGAGCTGCCGGAGGCCTCGGGCGACGCGATCGCCCGCGAGTTCGAGCGCTACCTGCGCCGCCGGGAGAACGTCGGGCCGACCGGCGAGAAGCCGGTCGCCGGGCACGCCACGGCCGAGCGGCCGAGCGATCCCGAGCCGCCGGCCGCCCGGGAGAGCCAGGACGGCACCGAGGACGAGTAGTCCTCCGTGCCGTCGTACGGCGTCACGGTACGACGCCGTGACGCCGTACGACGGCACGACGGGTACGGCATGCGGAAGGGGCGTCAGGACCAGTGGTCCTGACGCCCCTTCCGTCCGTACGGGGTGCCTACAGCGCGACGCCGAGCAGGGCGTCCACCGTGCGGGATACCAGGCCGGGCGCGCCGATGTCCTCGCCGCCGCCGGCCTCCTGCCGGGCGGCCCAGCGGTCCACCGCGGCCAGCGCGGCGGGCGCGTCCAGGTCGTCGGCGAGCGCCTCGCGGACCTCGGCGAGCAGCGCCTCGGCCGGCGGGCCGTCCGGGCGGGAGACCGCGGCGCGCCAGCGGGCGAGCCGCTCGACGGCCTCGTCCAGGGTGCCCTTGGTCCACTCCCAGTCCTCGCGGTAGTGGTGCGAGAGCAGGGCGAGCCGGATCGCCGCCGGGTCGACGCCCTCGCGGCGCAGCGCCGAGACGAAGACCAGGTTGCCGCGGGACTTGGACATCTTGTGCCCGTCCAGGCCGACCATGCCGGCGTGCACGTACGCCTTGGCGTACGGGTGGCCGCCGGTGGCCACCTGGGCGTGCGCGGCGCCCATCTCGTGGTGCGGGAAGGAGAGGTCGCTGCCACCGCCCTGGATGTCGAAGGACATGCCGAGGTACTGCAGCGCGATGGCGACGCACTCGATGTGCCAGCCGGGGCGGCCGTGGCCCAGCTCGGTGTCCCAGGCGGGCTCGCCCGGCCGCGCGGAGAGCCAGAGCAGGGCGTCCAGCGGGTGGCGCTTGCCCGGGCGGTCCGGGTCACCGCCGCGCTCGGCGAAGACCGGGCGCATCTGCTCGCGGCTCAGGCCGGAGACCTCGCCGAAGTGCGGGTCGGCGTCGACCGAGAAGTAGATGTCACCGTCCACCTTGTAGGCGGCGCCGCTCGCCAGCAGCTTCTGGACCAGCGGGACGATCCACGGGATCGACTCGACGGCGCCGATGTAGTGGGCCGGCGGGAGCAGCCGCAGGGCGGTCATGTCCTCGCGGAACAGCGCGGTCTCGCGCTCGGCCAGCGCCACCCAGTCCTGGCCGGTCTCGACCGCCCGGGCGAGCAGCGGGTCGTCCACGTCGGTGACGTTCTGCACGTACAGGACGTCGTGGCCGGCGTCCTTCCACACTCGCTGCGCCAGGTCGAACGCGTTGTAGGTGGCGGCGTGGCCCATGTGGGTCGCGTCGTAGGGGGTGATGCCGCAGACGTAGATCCGGGCGGTGCCGTCCTGCGGCACGACCTCCCGGATACAGCCCGCAGCGGTGTCGTGGATACGAAGGGGGAGCCCCTGACCAGGCAGGGCGGGAACCTCGGAGGCGGGCCAGGCATGCATGGGAATGACTTTAACCGTGCGAACATTTGAAAGCCTAACCAGTACGCAAGATCGACTGGATTCGTTTGCCTTCGTTGCCTGAGCGCTTCGGGACTGATAGTGACCGGCTTCCGACGGCCCCCGCACGGCGGCCGCACCCCTCGCGAGGGCGCGGGTGGCGCCCGGCCGGCCCTTCCGCCGACCGGGCGCCCGGCCCCTCCCAGGGCCGGGCCGGAGCCGCTACGACCCCCTGCGGGAGGGCCGGCTACAGCCGCCGCCAGAGGGCCGGCACGCTCGGCGGCTCCCAGCCGGTGACGGCGGTGTACCCCTGGAGGCACTGGTAGGAGGCGCCGGCACAGGTGACGCGGTCGCCCGCGCCGTAGGGCGTTCCGGCGGCCCAGGTGCCGCCGGGCTGCCCGGTCGGGGTCGGGGTGGGGTCGTGGTGGGAGTCGGGGTCGGACTGCCCGTCGGGGTGGGCGTCTGCGGCACGTTCAGGACGAAGTCGTACGTGCCCTCCTTCGCCGGTCCGGCCTGGCGGACGTTCATCAGCAGCCGCGCGTCGTAGATGGTGTCGGTGCCGTTGCGCGGCTCCCCCGGGAAGTACAGCTGTGTGGTGAGCACCGGGCGACCGGGGCCTGGAGCTTGACGTGGAGGCGCCGGGTGCGACCCGGGTAGAGGCCAAGCACGATCGTGGTGAGGCTGAAGGCACCCCGGGTGTCGGTGAACTGGTGGCCGCGGAAGGCGAAACCGCTGTTGTCGTACGCGCCGTTGACGTCGGCCTGCCAGAAGTCGAGCAGCACGCCGGCGATCGGCAGGGAGGCCCGGCCGAAGACGTAGCCGCTCACGGTGAGCCGGGTGCCGGGGGTGCTGTCGGTGATCAGCGAGGTCCGCAACGGGGAGTCGGGCTTGAAGTAGGGGCCCTCGGTCTGCTCGACGGTCGGCGCGTCGCCGTCGTGGCAGGCGGGGGTGAGGCCGGGCGCCTCGCCGGTGCCGGCGCGGTCGCGGGCCAGGGCGACCCCACCGCCGGCCAGCAGCGGGGCGGTGCCGAGAACGGCGGCGGCCCGCAGGACGGACTTGCGGCTGATCCGGCGGTCGATCAGGCTCTCCGGCCCGGTGGGCTCTTCGGACGCGGCCATGGGCCGACTCGGCATGACAAGGGCCGGGTCGTCCGCCCGCCCGGTCACTCCGGGCCGGCCACCGGCGGCCAGCAGTCAACCTACGGGCCGCCCGGGGCCGTCGCGATGGACGGGATCCGGGGATCGTGGTGATTTCCTCCGACCCCGGCCCGGAACTCCCCCGGTGTCATCCCGGTCTCCCGCCGGAAGAAGCGGCAGAAGTACGCCGGATCGCCGAACCCCGCCTCCCGCGCGACCTGTCGCACCGTCAGATCGATCCAGGCGAGCAGCCGTTTGGCCTCCAAGGTCTGCTGCTGGCGGATCAGCCGGCCGGGCGTACTGCCGGTGGCCCGCTTGACCAGCGCCGACAGATGCCCGGACAAGACCCCCAACTCCTGGGCACAGGAGGCCACCGAGCGCTCCACCCCGCCCAGGCCGGCGATCAACCGGCTGAAGGCGGCGGCCAGTTCGGCCGTCCGACCCGACTCCGCACCACCCTCACCGGGGGCGCGGGCGCGCAGCGCGCGGACGATCAGGATGTGCAGACCGGCCCGCAGCACACCCGCATAGCCGGCCGGGCGGGCCCGGCACTCGTGCTCCATGTCGGCCAGCAACGCGCCGATCGGCCCGGCCTGTTCGCCGAGTCGCAGCGTCGGGCAGGCGGCCAGCTCGCGCAGCGCGGCGAGGTCCAGGGGGTGGGAGAGCAGGAAGTCCTCGTTGAAGAGCACGGCCTGCCCGGCCAGCCCGTCCGCGTCCGCCCAGTAGTGCACCTGGCCGGGCGCGATCACGCACAACTGCGGTGGCTGGAGCGGCCGGTGGACCAGGTCCTGGACATGGGCACCGGCACCGCCGGTGACATGGACGATCTCGAAGAAGGAGTGCCGGCGGGGGAAGCCCGCGCGGGAGAGCGGGCCGATGGTGTCGAAACTGTCGATCGCGAACGGCAGCAGGTGCGACAGCGGGACCTGTAACCGGTGCAGCGGCAGGTCCGGGTGGGGGGTGGTCCGTCGCTCGTCCATCGGAGCAGTGTGCGGCCGGGCAGCCGCACCGGTCCAGACCAATACCGGCGGGGTGGGAGCGGCCGGGTGCGGCCGAGCGTGCGCGGCCGGGCGTTGCGCGGCCGGGCGTGCGTCAGATCGGCGGCCAGGGAATCGACGGCCAGTCCTCGGACGGCAGCGGGTGCAGGCCGGTCCGGCGCAGCCCGTCCACCCTGGCCCGGGCGGCGGCGAGTTCGGCAGCGGTCAGGTGCGGGGCGAGCCGGTCGCCGAGGCCGCCGTCCAGCTGCTCCGCCAGGCCGGCCAGCACCTCCAGCGCCTCCTCCGGCAACGGCTGTCCGGCCCAGCCCCAGAGCAGGGTGCGCAGCTTGCCCTCGGTGTTGAAGGTGACACCGTGGTCGATGCCGTAGAGCCGGCCGTCGGCAGCGGGGATCAGGTGACCGCCCTTGCGGTCGGCGTTGTTGAGCACGGCGTCCAGCACCGCCATCCGGCGCAGCCGCAGGTCGTCGGGGTGCACCAGCAGCGCGGTGCGCCCGTCGCCCACCTCCGCGTGCACGATCGGCAGCCAGCCGTCCTCGGGCCCCTGCGGGTCCTGGAGGGCCAGCAGCGGGTCGGCGTCCGGGTCCGGCTCCACCCAGAGCTGCACCATGCCGGGCCCGTGCGGCCCGTCGCGCAGCACGGTGGGCGGGATCAGCGCCCAGCCGGTGGCGGCGGCGAGTTCGTACGCGGCGACCTCACGGCCGGCGAGCGTGCCGTCCGGGAAGTCCCAGAGCGGGCGTTCGCCGGCCACCGGCTTGTAGACGGCCTGCGCGGTCAGGCCGTCCAGCGTGATGCTGCAGTACAGCGCGGCGTTGGAGGCGTCGGTCAGCCGGCCGTGGACGGTCAGCTCGCCCTCGCGCAACAGGTGCAGCGCGGTGGGCGGGTCGGCGGCCAGGGCGGCGCCGGCCACCGGGTCAGCCTGCGGAGGGGTCTCGGTGTTCAGCGCCGGTAGCCGTTCGCGCGCGGGCACAGGTGGCCCTCCGGGTCGAGCGGCAGATTGCAGAACGGGCACGGCTTGCGGCCGGCCGCGACGAGGTCCAGCGCCCGCTTGGCGAACACCCGGGCCATCGCCCCGGTGAGCCGCACCCGCAGCATGTCCGGGCCGTTCTCGTCGTCCTCGAAGACGGCCTCAGCGGCGTCCTCGTCGTCCTCGTCGCCCTCGTCCTCGATCACCGCCTGCGCCTCGACGACCAGGCGGCTGTCGATGCCGTCCCAGGCCAGCGCCATGGTGCCGACCCGGAACTCCTGCTCCAGCGGGAGGTCCAGCGGCGCGGTGTCGAGCAGGTCGACCGGCGCGCTGGCGGGGATCGCGGCGTCGCCGCCGCTGCGCCGCAGCGCCTCGTCCAGCACCTCCTCGATCCGCTCCGCGAGCGCGGCGACCTGGGTCTTCTCCAGCAGCACGCTGGTGATCCGCCCCCGGGCGGAGGCCTGCAGGTAGAACGCCCGGGCGCCGGGCTGGCCGACGGTGCCGGCCACGAACCGTTCGGGCTGGTCGTAGAAGAAGACCTGACGGGGCACGCTCTCGCTCCGGATCGTGTCGATCGTTGTAGGGGTCGGTCGTGGGGCGGTGGTTCGGGTACTGGTCGCTCTGTACGGGTGGTTCGGGCGCTGGTCGTTCGGGGCGTTCGAAGGCCGTTCGGGGCTGGTCCCGTTCGGGTGGACCAGGGCTCCGGTGGGGCCCGTTAGTCACCCTACGACCTCCCGGCCCGGCCCGGGGAGCCGAGCCGGGGTCCGGACCCGTCCGGCCCCGGTCAGACCGCGCCGGTCGCGCCGCCGACCACCGCGTCGCCGTCCGGGGCGCCGGCCCGGTGGTCACTGTGGCCGTCTCGGGGCTTCGGGGCGAGCGAGGCGAGGTCGCCGGTGTCGCCCATCCTCAGCACGAAGGGCCGCTGCGGGGTGTAACGGATCGCGGTGACCGAGCAGGGGTCGACGCTGATCCGCTGGAAGTGGTCCAGGTGCAGGCCGAGTGCATCGGCCACCACCGCCTTGATCACGTCACCGTGCGAACAGGCGATCCAGACCGCGTTCTCGCCGTGCTCGGCGGCGATCTTCTCGTTCCACTCACGGACCGCGCTCACCGTGCGGTGGCTCAGCTCGCGCAACGACTCGCCGCCGGGGAAGGCGGCCGCCGCCGCGTGGTCCTGGACGGTGCGCCAGAGCGGCTCCTTGGCCAGCTCGGCCAGCGGGCGGCCGGTCCAGTCGCCGTAACGGCACTCGCCGAGCCGCTCGTCCTCCGTGGGAGCGCCGAGTTCGGGCCGGGCGGCGAGCAGCGGCTCCAGGGTCTGCCGGCAACGCTCCAGCGGGCTGCTGACGGCCTGCGCCAGCGGGATCCCGGCGAGCCGGCCGGCCAGCGCGGCTGCCTGCGCGCGCCCGGTGTCGTCGAGGTCCACGCCGGGGGTCCAACCGGCCAGGATTCCGGCGGTGTTCGCGGTGGAGCGGCCGTGGCGGACGAGCAGCAGGGTGGGCATGGGGCCTAGCGTACGGCCTCCCGGAGGGGGCGTGGGCGGGAGGTTGCGGTGCCGGGGCAGCACCGCCGGGACCGTGCCGGCACGGCCGGGACCGTGCGGGGTCGGTGCCCGGTCCGGGTGCCGGTTGGGTGCCGGGCGGACGGGCCTGGTGTGGGGTTGGTGTCGAGCGCCGGTGCAGCGGGCGATGTGCCACCGCCACCGCCGTCCAGGGGCCACAATGGCCCGATGATCGTCCACTGTGCCATCTACCGTGACGGCCGCCGGATCGAGGGCCCGGCGGACTACACCGGCGCCCTCGCCGCCGCGCGGGCGGCCGGAAAGGGCAGCTTCGTCTGGATAGGCCTGTTCGAGCCGACCGCCGAGGAACTCGACCAGGTCAGCGCGGAGTTCTCGCTGCACCCGCTGGCCGCGGAGGACACCGTCAGTGCGCACCAGCGCCCCAAGGTGGAGGCGTACCAGGACTCCCTGTTCGTGGTGCTCAAGACGCTCGGCTACCACCCCGGCGGCCACGCGGTGACCAGCGGCGAGGTGATGGTCTTCGTCGGCGAGGACTTCGTGATGACGGTCCGCCACGGCGCCGACACCCCGCTCGGCGAGCTGCGGGCGGAGCTGGAGGCCCAGCCCGACGTGCTGAAGTACGGGCCGAGCGCCGTGCTGCACTCGGTCTGCGACGCGGTGGTGGACGGCTATGTGGACGTGACCGTCGCACTCCAGGCGGACCTGGACGAGCTGGAGGCCGACGTCTTCGCGCCCGGCCGGGTCGGCCGCAACACCGCCGGGCGGATCTACGGCTACAAGCGCCAGCTGGTGACCGTGCGCCGCGCCACCGGTCCGCTGCTGGAGCCGATGATGCGGCTGGAGCGCGGCGGTGTGCCGTTCGTCCGCGACGAGGCGCTGCCGTACCTGCGGGACGTCGCCGACCACCTGGCCCGGACCAACGACCAGGTGGAGGGCATGGACCGGCTGCTCTCGGACATCCTCAGCGCCAACCTGGCGCAGGTCAGCGTGCAGCAGAACAACGACATGCGGAAGATCTCGGCCTGGGCGGCGCTGGCCGCCGTGCCGACCATGATCGCTGGCGTGTACGGCATGAACTTCGACCACATGCCCGAACTGCACCAGCCCTGGGGGTACCCGGCGGCGGTGGCGTTGATGGTGCTGGTCTGCCTGGTGCTGCACCGGGTGTTCAAGCGGCACGACTGGCTGTAGGCCCCCTGCTCCACCCGGCTCCCCGGCTCCCCCGACTCCACAACGCCCCGCCGCCCGGGCGCACCGGCCGGCGGGCCCGACCCACAGGCCGGGCGCGGTCGGGAGCGGGCCCTCCGGCCGGGGGCGGGCCGCCGGCCGGAGGGGGTGAGCCGGGGGCGGGCCTGCCGGAGAGGGCGGGCCCGCCGGGCGCGGTCGGTGGTCAGGCCAGCCCGGCGCGCTCCAGGGCCTCGACGCCGGTCCGCAGCGCCTGCACCCGCTCGTCGAGGGTGAAGCCGGCCGGCGCCAGGGTGAGCGTGGTGACGCCCGCGTCGGCGTACGCCTGCATCCGGTCGGCGATCCGGGCGGTGTCGCCGACCAGCGAGGTGGCGTCGATCAGGTCGTGCGGGACGGCCGCCCCGGCACCCGCGTAGTCCTTGGCCAGGTACTTCTCCTGGATCTCGTCCGCCGCCTGCTCGTAGCCCATCCGCCGGGTGAGCTGGTTGTAGAAGTTCTTCTCCTTGCTGCCCATGCCGCCGATGTAGAGCGCGGCGTAGGCGCGCTGGGAGTCGACCCCGGCCTTGATGTCCTCGCCGACCGCGATGGTGACGGTCGGGCAGAGGTCGAAGCCCTCCAGGCTCTGCCCGGTCTTGGCCCGGCCGGCCTTCAACGGGTCGAGGGAGAGCGCGGCGTGCTCGGGCGAGAAGAAGATGCCCAGCCAGCCGTCGGCGATCTCGCCGGTCTGCTCCAGGTTCTTCGGGCCGATCGCGGCGATGTAGAGCGGAATGTGCTCGCGCACCGGGTGCACGGTGAGCTTGATCGGCTTGCCGGGCCCGCCGGGCAGCGGCAGCGTCCAGTTGGCGCCCTCATGGACCAGCCGCTCGCGGGACATCGCCTTGCGGATGATCTCCACGTACTCGCGGGTGCGGGCCAGCGGCTTGTCGAACTTCACGCCGTACCAGCCCTCGGAGACCTGCGGGCCGGAGACGCCGAGGCCCAGCCGGAACCGGCCGCCGGAGAGGGTGTCCAGGGTGGCCGCCGTCATGGCCGTCATCGCCGGGGTGCGGGCCGGGATCTGGAAGATCGCCGAACCGATGTCGATCCGCTCCGTCTTGGCGGCGACGAAGGAGAGCACGGTGGCCGCGTCCGAACCGTAGGCCTCGGCGGCCCAGCAGACCGAGTAACCGAGCCGGTCCGCCTCCTGGGCGACGGCGATGTTGTCGGCGTCCATGCCGAGTCCCCAGTAACCGAGGTTGATACCGAGTCGCATCTGCCAAGCCTTCCAGTCGGTTGTTCGCGAGGGTAACCGCGCGGTCGGCGGCCATGCTACTGGCCGGTAGGTGTGGGCCGGGACACATTCCCGGCGGTCCGGCCGTGCCGGGCCCCGCCGGTCCAGCCCGGGTCGGGCCGGGTCGGGTCGGGACGGTCCCTGCCGGTCCAGCCCGGGTCGCGCCGGATCGGGTGCCACCGGCCGGTGCCGACCGTCCCACGGTGATCACCCCGCGGCGATCGCCCTGCGGGGCAGTGATCGTTCTGCGGGTCTGCACACCAGCCCGGGCACCGGCCGCTACGCTCAGCCGACGTGGGGACGCCTCTCCCCACCTGCGCGTTTGCCAGGCGGGCCGACGTACCCGGCGACCCGCGTTCAAGGCCAGTGGAGGGCCCGTCCGATGGAAAAGCGACACCTCGGCCGAACCGGGCTGCAGGTCTCCCGGCTCGGCCTCGGCACCATGACCTGGGGCCGCGACACCGACGAGCACGAAGCCGCCGAGCAGCTCAAGGAGTTCGTCGACGCCGGCGGCAACCTCGTCGACACCGCCGACGTCTACGCGGACGGCGGCGCCGAGTACCTGCTCTCCCGGCTCACCGACAACCTGATCCCCCGCTCCGACCTCGTCATCGCCACCAAGGCGGGCAGCGTCCCCGAATCCGCCCGCCGCTTCGACGGCTCGCGCGGCCACCTGCTCGCCGCCCTCGACGCGTCGCTGCGCCGCCTCGGCACCGACTACGTCGACCTCTGGCAGGTGCACTCCTTCGACCCGGCCACACCGGTCGAGGAGACGCTCACCGCGCTCGACATCGCCGTCACCTCCGGCCGCGCCCGGTACGTCGGGGTCTGCGACTACAGCGGCTGGCAGCTCGCCAAGGCCGCCACCTGGCAGCACGCCCACCACGGCCGAACGCCGCTGGCCGGCGCACAGCTGGAGTACTCGCTGCTCCAGCGCGGAATCGAGCGGGAGGCGCTGCCCGCCGCCCTGGACGCCGGGGTCGGCCTGCTCGCCTCGTCCCCGCTCGGGCGCGGCGTGCTCACCGGCAAGTACCGGCACGGCGTCCCACAGGACTCGCGCGGCGCCTCGCCGTACCTCTCCGGCTTCGTCCAGCCCTACCTCGGGGAGCGGTCGCGGCGGATCGTGGACGCCGTCGCCACCGCGGCCGACGGCCTCGCCAGCAGCCCGCTCGCGGTGGCGCTCGCCTGGGTCCGGGACCGGCCGGGCGTGGCGAGCGCGCTGGTCGGGGCGCGGACGGTGGCGCAGCTGCAGGCGGCGCTGTCAGTGGAGGCGCTTACGCTTCCGGGTGAGATCCGCGGTGCGCTCGACGACATCTCGTCGCCGGTCCACCGCTACCCGGACCAGGGGTGGAGCGAGCTCTAGGCTGCGCCATCCCGGCCCGGGGGTCTCGCCCCGGCGGGCCCTCGGTCCGCCCGGGGCGCCGGACAGCTGACCCGACCCGACCAGACTCAACCCGCCCGACCTGGCGTGATGTGACCTGATGTGACCTGACCGACCGACCTGTACCGCCCGTCGAGACCGACCTGTTCCGGCCGGCTCGACCGACCCCACCGGCGCAGCCGCCCCGCGCGGCCGGGCCGTCCCGACCATGCCGACCGCGCTCACCGCGACGGGGCAGCCGCCTGCGGCCCGCTGCCCCGCCACCGGTGCGGGCCGGCGCCCAGCAGTGGAGTGACCTTTTTTGGAGCGAACGATGAGTGACACGGAGAACGGCGCTCCGGAGGAGACCTCGGCGGCCCCGGGCCCGGACGGCACCAGCGGCAGCGGCACCAGCGGCGACACCGACAAGGCGGCCGCCGTCGCCGCGCTGGCGGCGGCGATCCGGACGGTCGGGAAGCAGTCGGCCGGTCCGGCGCCCCAGGCCCCGCCCGCCGGCCAGACCGGTTCCGCTGCCCCGGTGCGCGACTCCGGCACCGCTCCGGAGCCCGCGGCGCCCACGGCCGTCCGACCGTCCCCGGTCCGGGCCGAGAGCGACGAGCAGCGCGCCCAGGCCCTCAAGGACACCGCCGAGGTGCTGGCCGCGGGCGGTGCACCCACCGACCTCGCGGCCGCCGCCGTGGCCGCGTTCGGCGACGGCGCCGCCGAGCAGCTGCGCGCCGACCCGTGGGCCGTGCTGACGCTGACCGGTGTCCGCCCCGAGCACGCGGACGGCTTCGCCCGCGGCCTGCTCGGGCCCGCCGCCGGCCCCGGCGACCCGCGCCGGGCCCAGGCGCTGGTGCCGTGGCTGCTGGAGCAGGCCGCGCTGCGCGGCCACTCCGCCGTGGAGATCGGTGAGGTGACCGCCGGGCTCGACCGCCTCGGTCTGCCGGACACCGCCGCCGCACTGCAGGTAGCCATGGACGACGGCCGGGCACTGCCCTTCCAGGAGGAGCTGACCGGCGCCGAGGCACACGCCGCGGGCGGCGGCGAGGAGGACGACGAGCCGCCGACCCGGATGCTGCTCGCGCTGGAGCGGCTGGCGCTCGCCGAGGACAGCCTCGCGGAGGGCCTGGTCCAGCTGATGTCGACGTTCGTCCCCGGCGAGGACGGCCCCGAGGCGGAGGACGCACCTGCCGAGGGCGCCGCCGACGAGGACGCCCCTGCCGAGGAGGGCTCGTCCGACGAGGATGGACCGGCCGGCTCCTCGGAGTCCGAGGAGCCCGGAGCGTCCGAAGCGTCCGAGGAGCCCGGAGCGTCCGGAGAGGGGGACGCCACCCACGAACCGGCCTCGGCCGGGGCCGCCGCCCCCGGCCCGGCCGCCTGGGAGGCTGCCGCCGTCGCCGCGCCCTCCTCCTCCGCGACCGCCCTGATCCGGGCCGCCGCGGAGAACGCCCTGGTCACCCACACCGGCGGCGAGGCTGCCCGGGCCGAGCCGGCCGCCCTGGTCCGGGCCGCCACCGGCCTCGGCCTCCGCGCCTGGGCCGCCACCTGGACCGACCAGGGCCGGGACAGCCTCGCCGCGCTCGCCGACGGCCCGCTGTCCGTCGTCACCCTGGCCGAGCTGCTCGCCGGGACGGCCGGCCCCGGCCGCTCCTCCGACGGCACGCTCGCGCTGGACGTCCTGGTCGTCCTGGACGCCCCGCTGCTGGACGTCGAGCTGGCCGCCACCCTGCTGGAGTCGCTCGCCGACGGCACCCGGCTCGTCCTCAGCGGCGACCCGGGCCAGCTCTGGTCCGCCGGCCCCGGCCGCTTCTTCGCCGACCTGGTGGCCGCCAGGGTCTGCCCGTCGGTCGCCTCCCGCACCCCGGACTTCGGCCCGATCGGCGAGCTGGTCTCGGGTGTCGGCATCGGCGAGCTCCAGCCGGTCGAGGCGCCGGACAAGGAGGTGGTCATCCTGACCGCCAAGGACGGTGGCGAGGCCGTCCACCGGGCCATCCAGCTGCTCACCGACTCCATCCCGCGCGCGCTCGGCATCCCTGCCGAGCAGGTGGTGCTGCTCACCCCCGGCCACGGCGGCCCGGCCGGCACCCGCTCGCTGAACGCCGCCGCCAAGGCCCGCCTCAACCCCGGCCCGGGCCGCTTCGGCGGCTTCGACCCGGGCGACCGGGTGGTGGAGTCCCCCGCCCCCGGCATCACCCGCCCCGCCCGGGTGATCGACGGCGACGCCACCGGCCTGCACCTGGAGTACGCGGACGGCTCGCGCCGCACCGTCCCGCCCGCCGAGGCCGGCCGGCTGCGGCACGGCTGGGCGCTGACCGTCCACCAGGCGGTCGGCCGCCGCTGGCCGGGCGCCGTCGTCGTCCTCCCGGAGGACGCGGGCGCGGCGCTCACCCGCCAGTGGGTCTACACGGCGTTCGGACGCGGCGAGCGCCACCTCTCGGTGGTCCACGCCGCCGGCCCGGCCCTCCCGCAGGCCGTCACCGAGCGCCCCGCCCTGCCCCGCACCACCCGCCTGCGCGCGATCCTCGCCGAGAACGCCGCCCAGGCGTACTAGGGCTTGTCCGGTCAGCCTTGGCGTCCGCGCGCCCGGCAGGATCGGCCGGACATGACCTGACGGCCGCCGGGACCGACCTCGCACCGCCGTCGCGGAGGGGTCGGTTCCGGCCGGGTGTCGGTGGGTGGGTCTACTGTGCGGGGGCACGAGTCCAGCCTGCGCAAGGCATGAGCAAGGGGAGATCATGACCACACTCGAGAACCGGCCGCACACGGCGCTCCTCGTCATCGACGTGCAGAACGGCGTCGTCCAGGAGGCCTACGAGCGCGATGCCGTGGTCGCCAACATCGCCGGCCTGGTCGAGAGGGCGCGGCGGGAGGAGGTCCCGGTCGTCTGGGTCCGGCACTCCGACGAGGAGCTGGTCCTGGGCAGCGACAGCTGGCAGATCGTTCCCGAGCTGGTGCCCGGCGAGGGCGAGGCGCTCGTCGAGAAGCTCTACCGCGACTCCTTCGAGGGCACCACCTTGGAGGCCGAACTGGCGGGTCTCGGGGTCGGCCGCCTCGTCGTCGTCGGCTCGCAGACCGACTTCTGCGTTCGCTCGACGCTCCACGGCGCGCTCGTCAGGGGCTACGACGCGATCCTGGTCAGCGACGCCCACACCACCGAGGACCTCACGGCCTGGGGCGCTCCGAAGCCGGAGCAGGTCATCGCCCACACGAACCTGTACTGGTCCAACCAGAAAGCCCCCGGGCGGACGGGCGGCACGGTCGAGACCAAGAACGTGGACTTCGGCAGCGCGTCCTGAGCTCAGGGCCCGGCCCGTGCGCGGGGCGTCGGATCCGCCGACTTCCCGCGCACGTCCGCCCGCGCACGTCCATCCACCCACGCCCGCCCGCGCATGCCTGTCCACGCACGCCTGTCCGCGCTCCGACAAGGCCGCACTCATGGCAACGGGGGCGTGAAAAGCAGGCCTTGGACGCCACGGCGGCTGCCGTCCCGCCTCGGCACCGTCACCGGCCCTGGGCGGTGGCAGTGCCGAGGCGGGCCGGGCGGGCCCGGGACGGGCACCCCGCTGCCGCCCCGCCCGGACACCTCGGACCACGCCGGGAGCGGCTCGGGTCAGTCGTCGAGGTCCTCATCGTCGTAGACCTCGCTGACGTCGAACCGGCAGATCAGCAGCTGCGGGTCCGCGTGCTCGAACGGCTCCGGCAGCCACTCCCCCGGCTCGGTCGGCTCGGCCGCCGCGACCCAGAGCGTCGAGTCGCCCTCCTCCAGCCCGAACTCCTCGCTGCGGGCGGCGATCTCGTCCGGCTCGTACTCTCCGAACAGCACGCCGATCGCGGCGTTCAGCCCGCCCGTGCCGCCCCCGCCGGGGGTCAGCGAGTCCTCCAGCCGCTCGGCCTGGGCGCGCAGCCGCTTCGAGTCCACCACGTGGTAGTCGCGGCGGATCAGCACGCTGATCGCCTCGGGCTGTTCGGGACCGTGGTACCCGCCCGGCCCCTCGTCCCCCGGGACCTCGAAGGGGGTGACCTCGTCGTAGACCTCGTAGAGGAGTTGGTCGTAGGCGATGGCCGCCGTCGCGAGCTGCTCGTAGGCGGCGAACACAGCGGGATCGTCCGCTGCGCTGGGGCTCGACACCGCTTCCAGATGACGGTCGATGGCGGCCTTGACCGCCTCGGCGGCGGCGCGTACCTCGGCAATGGTGGGCTGCGCGGCATCAGACATGGTGCAGACGCTATCTCCCCGCGGTGCCGGTACGCACAGCGGTTGTCACCTACACCCGCGATTTCACCGCAACTTCCCCCCTGATGTCCGATCCGCGTGGTTCTGTTCCCGCGTACGCCCCGCACGCGGACCCCGGGGACGGCACGCGTGGGCCGTCCGGGTGCCGCTTGGCGAGCCGCGATCGGGGTATCCCGTCAGGAGGAGAAACGGAACTGATGCACTGTCAGGATCGCGGGGCTCAACGCGGGCCTCGACGCAGGCGCGACGCAGGCGTGGTGCGGGCGAGTCGCCGCCGATGGGACGGCGGTTCGCAGGCGCGGCCACGGGTGGGGGCTCGGTGGGAGCACGGCCGAAAATACCCGGGCCCGTTGTCGGGGGCAGGCCGTAGGCTTGCTCGAAGGTGTCCCTCAGGAGGAGCGTTTTGACCCCACCGAAGCCGGTCCGGCAGCCGGAGTACGAGTACCAGTCGCTGCGCATGCCGCGCGGCACCTCGCGCAACGCGGCACGCCAACTGCTCACCGACCACGCCGAGTACGGGCACTGGGAGTTGGACAGACTCCGCCTGTTCCCCGACGGCAGCCGGACGGTGCTGCTACGGCGACGGATCATCCGGCAGGTCCGGAGCTGGTGACGGCCGTCACGCCGTAGGCGCGGTCACCGGGTCTCCCCGCCTGAAGCGCCCGGAGCGCCTGAGGGGTCGGGACGCCAGACCCGGGGCTCACGCGCCCGCGGCCGTCTGTTCCTCCCCGACGGCCGCGGGCGGCTCTTTCCGGCTGGGCGTTCGGCCGGGGCGCTCGCAGCCCGCCCTTTCCAACCCGGATTCGCAGCACAGCGATCTTTCAGCACAGCATTCGCGGCGCAGCATGCGCGGCGCAGCGATCTCAGCTCACGGCGAGTGGTTCAGCGCGAGCCCGGGCGCACGCTGAACCACCCACGCTGGTTGTTCAGCGCACGCCGGCGCGGGCGCGACGGTAGAGGACACCGCCGCCGAGCACCAGCGCGAGGCCGGCAGCACCGAGCAGCTCGGTGCTGCCCGCGCCGGTCGAGGCCAGCTGGGTGCCCGTGGCCGCCGGAGCCATCGCCTGGGGGCTCGCCGTCCGGGCCGAGGCCGGCACGGCCTGGCCGCTCTGGCTGCCACCGGTCGCCGTGGTGGCGGTCGGGGTGCCCGTCGAGGGAGTGGCGGCCGGAGGCGTGGCGGACGGGCTGCCCGGCCGCGGTTTGCCCGGGGTCGGCGAGGGCGGGTTGTGCGGGCTGTGGCTCTCCGGACAGTCGTCGTCCGGCTTGCTGGGCGGGGTGGACACCGTGGGCCCCTCGTTGCCGCAGCCGTTCCCGAAGGCCGGGTTGCCGACGCCGCCCACGTCGACCGAGTGGCCGCAGGCGTTGACCGGCACGTGGACGGGCGCCTTGACGTTGTTGCCGGAGGCCGCACCGGGCGAACCGGCCGCCGTGCCGGAGGCGGAGGATCCCGAGGCACTGTGGCCGCTGCCGCCGCCCGCGTGCCCGGCGGCGTCGGCGCAGTGGTTGCCGTAGGCCGGGTTGAGCACGCCGACCGCGTCGACGGTGTTGCCGCAGGCGTTGATCGGCACCTCGACCGGCACCTGCGCCGAGTTCCCCGAGGCCACGCCCGGCGAACCGGCCGCACCCCCTAGCGCCTCGGCGCCCGCGTAGGCGTAGCCGGCGGTCGAGGCCAGGACACTGCCGGTGGCCACGGCCGTGAGGAGCCCCTTCTTGGCTACATTCCTCATATTTTCCCCTGACGTATCGAGACGACGTGATGACCTGCAGAAAGTCGGAACTTCCGAATAACTGGCCAGGTCTTCGAGTGCACACGGGACAACGACGCGCATGCAGGGAGGTTGAGTCGAACGAACCCGCTTCACCCGATCGAGCGAAGCTCCGCGCCGGGCGTGGACGGACGACTCGACGAGTCCGGACAGACAAGCGCCCCCGGTGCGGCGCGTCCGCCACCCGGGGGCCAAGTAAGTCAATCCGATGATCGGCCCGTTAGCCGATCACACGGTCAACCTGCGCTCAGAAGTTGGCGCAGTGGTTGCCGAACGCAGGGTTCAGCACGCCGATCACGCTGACGGTGTTGCCGCAGATGTTCACGGGGATGTGCACCGGGATCTCCACCTGGTTGCCGGAAACCACGCCCGGCGAACCGGCGGCCACACCGTCGGCGGCGGCGCCGCCATGGGCGGACGCAACGCCGGCGGCGGCGAGGACCAGGCCACTGGTGGCGGCGGCTACGGCGGCGATCTTCTTGACCTTCATCATTCCTCCTGTACGGACCACGCAACCCGTTCGGCGGGCTGCACAGGAATGAACGACGGTGTGGCAAACGGGGTACGGAACCTTTTCCCCATTCACTCGCAACGGTGATGGATCGCACAGACAGTCGATCGGCAAACTCAAGGAGAAACGTTTCTCTCGATCACTTTTCCGCCGTCCCAAATCATTAGCTCGGACAATGCGGACGGCCCGCCCCCGGCACCCCGGGAACGGGCCGCGACCCCTGCCGGGGGCCCAGTGCTCCACAGGCCCCGCACTCAGCGGGCCCCGTACGCAGCCTGCGCCTGCTCGGCGGGCCGTGCTCAGCCGTACCTGCTCAGCTGGCGTCGATGAACCGGTCCAGCACCCGCACGCCGAACTTCAGCCCGTCCACCGGCACCCGCTCGTCCACGCCGTGGAACATCCCGGCGAAGTCCAGCTCCGGCGGCAGCTGCAGCGGCGCGAAGCCGAAGCAGCGGATCCCGAGGTCCTGGAACGACTTGGCGTCCGTCCCGCCGGAGAGGCAGTACGGCACGGCCCGCGCGATCGGGTCCTCGGCGCGCAGCGCGGTCTGCATCGCCTCCACCAGCGCGCCGTCGAAGCCGGTCTCGATCGCCTTGTCCGAGTGCAGGCTCTCGCGCTTCACCCGCGGGCCGAGCACGCTGTCCAGCTCGGCCAGGAACTCCTCCTCGTAGCCGGGCAGGAACCGCCCGTCCACGTGCGCGGTCGCCTGCCCGGGGATCACGTTCACCTTGTAGCCGGCGCCGAGCATGGTCGGCTGGGCGGTGTTGCGCAGCGTGGTGCCGATCATCTTGGCGATGCCGCCCAGCACCCGCAGCGTCTCGTCCATGTTCTCCGGGTCGAGCTCGACGCCGAGCGCGTCCGACAGCTCGTCCAGGAAGGCCCGGACGGTCTTGGTGATCCGCAGCGGGAACTTGTGCCGGCCCAGCCGGGCCACCGCCTCGCACAGCTCGGTGATGGCGTTGTCGTCGTTCTCCATCGACCCGTGCCCGGCCCGGCCCTCGACCGTGAGCCGCATCCAGTGCATGCCCTTCTCGGCCGTCTCGACCAGGTAGAGCCGGGTCTGGTCGTTGACCGTGAACGAGAAGCCGCCGACCTCGCCGATCGCCTCGGTCACCCCCTCGAAGAGCCCCGGGTGCTTGTCCACCAGGTACCGCGCCCCGAACGTGCCGCCCGCCTCCTCGTCCGCGAGGAAGGCCAGGACCAGGTCGCGCGGGGGCTTGCGCCCGGTCCGCAGCCGGTCGCGGACGACGGCCAGCGTCATCGCGTCCATGTCCTTCATGTCGACGGCGCCACGCCCCCAGACGCACCCGTCCGCGATCTCGCCGCCGAACGGGTCGTACGTCCAGTCCGCGGCGTTGGCCGGCACCACGTCGGTGTGCCCGTGGATCAGCAGCCCCGGGCGTGACCGGTCCTCTCCCTCGATCCGCACCACGGTCGAGGCCCGCCCCTTGGCCGACTCGAAGATCTGCGGTTCGAGACCGAACTCCGCGAGCTGTTCGGCCACGTACTCGGCGGCCTTCCGCTCCCCCGGCCCGGAGCCGTCGCCGTAGTTGCTGGTGTCGATCCGGATCAGATCGCGACAGATCTCGGCGACCTCCGACTCGGCCGTCACCTTCGGCGCCGCCGCCCGCCCCGCCGACTCGCTCCGCTCGCTCACGGTCACTCCTCGTCTCAGCCCCGCACCGGCGCACCACCGCGCCACCCCCGGGACCTGCACCCGGGTCGTACGAGCACGTCCGCCCATCCTCCCCCAGCCCCCCACCCGGATCCACCCCGCAAACCCGGCGGCAACCTCAGGAAACCCCCTGGTCACACGCGCGCCACAGACCGCCCCCCGGCGCCGTCGCCCGCCCCCGCTCCCCCATCCACAGCCGTTTTGGGAGCGCAAGCCGATCTTTGCTACAGTTACATCTGTCAGCGCGGCCGACGAGGCCGCAAAGACAACACCCGGTCCGGGTGGCGGAATGGCAGACGCGCTAGCTTGAGGTGCTAGTGCCCTTTATCGGGCGTGGGGGTTCAAGTCCCCCCTCGGACACCAGCTAAGACCCCTGTTTATCAGGGGTTCTTTGCATTTCTGGGCAGTGGCGTGACCAACCACGTGACCAACAGCCCAGAGAATCCCTGATCAGACCAGGGACGACAGGCCAACCCTGCTGGCATTGCTGGCGGCCAGCTTCCGGGCCCCGTCCTTACGACTGTGCCCATACCGGGCCATCGTGTAGCCCGGCGAGTGATGCCGAACGTTCGCCGACACCTCCACGGGGTTCTCCCCCGCCTCCAGGGCGTTGGTGACGTGCGAGTGCCGTAGGTCGTGAATCCGGAAGTCCTCCGGCAGACCCAGACGGTTCCGAAGCGTGCGCCACCGGGCCGAGACCTTCTCCGGGTCCTGCGGGCCCCCGGCGCGTCCGGCCTTGAACAGCTTGAAGCCGTCCCGGGCGAACACGAGGTCGTGGTCCTGCCAGGCAGGGCCGAGACCCGCCCTGTCTTCCTGCTGCCGCTCCCTCTGCCGCTTGAGCACGCTCATGACGGCCTGGTCGACGTAGATGCTCGCGGCGTCGTCCCCGTCCTTGGTCAGCGGCCGGTGCCGGAAGGTGTTGCCCTCCTCCACCACCACCCAGTGAAGATCAATGGCCCCGGTGTCCCAGTGCACGTCCTTCCAGCGCAACCCCAGGGCCTCACTGCGGCGACACCCGGTCACCGCGATGAAGGTCCACAGCGCCGCATCCCGGAGGCAGTGGTGGGACGGACCACACTTGGTGTTCCCGCACGGCTCCCACACCGCTGCCAGGAACTTGGTGGTCTCGGCATCGTCCAGGGTCGGGTACTTCTGTTCCTGGCCCTTGATCTCCCGCTGTGTCGGGGGGTTCGCGGTCTTGGCCGGGTTCGACGGGATCAGTTTCTTGATCACTGCCCCACCGAGGGCCCCGGACAGGATGTTGTGAACGTGCCGGACGGACTTCTTACCCAGAGGCTTCCCGGCGTTAGTCGGGCACGGCGCCGTCTCCAGCCTCCGGTACAGCTCATCCAACGTGTCGTCAGTGACCTCGTTGAGCTTCACAGCACCGATGTGCGGCTTGATGTGCAGCCGGATCTTCGTCTCGTATCCGGCGACGGTGGTCCCCTCCTTCCGGTGGGTGCTCAGCCACTTGTCCAACCAGTCTCCGAGTGTCATGTCAGAGCGGACGGCCACCTTGCCCGCGTCGTGGTCGGTGTGCCACTGACGGAGCGCCTTCTCCGCCTCGGTCTTGGTCTTGTACTCCCGACCTATCCAGTACCTCTCGTTCTTGTTGGTCACCTTGTTGAGATGCAGGGGCGTGCGGACACCCCAGGTGTTCGGCCGGCCTTTGCGCGGGATCTCCACTGGAGTCCCCCCGAGCCCGTTTCCGCGCTTTGCCACTGGTGCTACCGCTCCTCTCGTTCGTTCTGCCATTCCGTGAGCAACCCGTTCGCCTTGGCCGTGAGCTGCTTGCCGTCCCACAGGCCGAGCGCCTTGGCGCGCTTGACCCGCTCGGACAGGGTTGCCTTGCCGATGCCAAGACGGTCGGCAAGTGACTGCTGCGGTGCCGTGGTCCCCGTCGCCCTCATGCGGACCAGCTCGGCCACCAGGAGGGCGTAGTCCTCTTCGGTCCGGCAGCGCGCCGGGACGGGCCACGGCTTGCTTGCGTCCTGGTCGGCTTCCTGCGCCAGTGAGGCACGGGCCTGGGCCTTGATCTCCGCAAACGGGATCTGCCGGAGCAGGCTGGCGGGGATGCCGTCCGTCTCCAAGGCCGCCGCCATCCCCTGCTCAATCTCTTCATCACTGCCGCCCACTGCGAGACGGATGGTCAGCTCAGAGGGACCGGTGAACGGGGCCCCGGAGGGACACCTGGCAGTCACCCGCCAGGGGCCATAGAAGGCTTGCCATACCAGTTCATCGCCGTCTCGCAGCCACTCAGGTTCTGAGCCAGGTTCGTTTGTTCGCGAGGTCATGACACGACCATAGAGCATCCCGAACAGGCTGCGCCACGTTCGGAAGAGTGTCGCGCATCACTCGATTTGAACTTGCTGCCACATGTTCGGACATGTTGTTCTGAGAACAGGCCGGACAGCAACGGACGGGACAGCCGTCCACCGGACCGCAAGGGAACACACCATGACGGTCGACATCTGGAAGCTGAATGAGGACCTTCCGAAGGAGGTCCTGCATTACTACGAGGACGGTATCCGCGCCGCCTTCACGGCAGGAGAGATCACCACCGAGGGCGTCCGGGTCATCCGCGAAACGGTAGCCACCCGCCTCCGCACCCTTCGCGAGGCGGTGGCTGGTTGACCACTCGCAGCCTGATGACGGTGGATGAAGTAGCCAACTACCTGAACTGCCCGAAGAGTTGGGTCTACTCCAACTGGCGAGACGAAGGTATCCCGTTCCGAAAGGTGGGCCAGTCCCTTCGGTGCCGCCCGCGCGACCTCGAAGCCTGGATAGACCAGCAGGCCCCCTGATCCGTTCCTTTGTTTGCCAGGCCCCCGGCCAACGCCGGGGGCTTTCTCATCCCTCGGAGCAATTTCATGAGCGACAAGCCCGTGCCCTTCACCGACCGTCGCATCCCCCAGGAAGCCGAGTACCGGCGACTTGAACAGGAAGCCGACCGATACCTGAGCGGGACAGAAGATGCCCCCGCGGACTCCTACCCAAGCCGGTGGCACGAATGCGAGCACGACATAGCAACCGCCGTTCTGTGCCCTGATGTTGACCCTCTGACAGAGATCGACGCACTCATGAGGGAACTCCCCGGCACCAGCGATCCCGACCACTACCTAGAACTTCTCGACATGACCACCGGGGCCGCAGCGGCCGGCCTCGGCTTCATGGCCGGGTACGGGATCGAACGCCGGAGTACTCCGGTAGAACACTGCCGTTGGCCTGGCTGCCGAGATCCGCTGTACGCCCCACAGAAGGCCCGGAAGGCAGGCAAGCCAAAGAGGTACTGCCCTGCCCACAAGGGGCCGCGCAGGGCCCGGCTGAAGGCTCTACAGCGAAACGGAATCCACATAGGCAGGCACCGGAACCTGACCTACAACTTTCCCGGCAACCAGGGACAGGACTTGGACGACTACCGGAAGATTTGGACGTGGGTAAATCTGCCTCAGGTCTGACGTGTCGCCTTTATTCAGAACTAGTAGAGGGCATCGCTACTCACTCCCTGTGCGCCCTCTGGAGTTACACCCGCTGGGCGGCGGGTCACTGACGCGGAGGTGAGCCGGGCAGTTACCAAGTCCAAGCATCATGCTAAACGGGTCTCTGCGGATACCTCCCTGTGAGAACCACAGAGATACATGCCTCTCTTACTCTCTGGGCATGGGGGGTAAGGGGGGCAGTGTCTTCTCTTACGTTGTCCTCTTGTGAGGTTCTAGGCCGCCATGAAAGCGGCCCTTGTGACTCTACTTTGATTTGGAGGTGTCGCCATGAGCGACATTGAGATAACTGTTGATGAGGGTTCGGATTCCGTGCCGGCCGCTACGGAAGTCCCTGCGGCCCCGGCGGATCCGACAGATCCGACCGCAGCCATTCGGTCTGAAATCCACCAGGAGTACGCGACCCGCCTTGTTCATGCGGAGCTGAGGATTCAGGCCGCCGTGGGCGGTTTCCAGTTCCCTGATGGTTTTCTCGACCTGCTTGATTCTTCGAAGCTTCTCGGAGAGGACGGAGAGCCATGCACCGATGCGATCACCCTGGCACTCAAGCCGTTCGATGCATTGCGCAAGCCGGAATGGCCACAGCTCCAGGGCGCGGGGTACCACCGAGGATCACCCTACAACAGTGCACCAATTTCCCTTGATGCCCGAAACCGCTAATCCTAGGAGGCCATATGGCTAAGCCTTACCAGAATGCCGGCTCAGAATCGTTTGTCAGCGAGGAATGGAACTCAGCCCTCCTAACCCAGCTTGACCCGCTGCTCGTCTGGGCTTCGCGCATCGTCAGCAACAGGTCTTATGAGGGCGACATTCGAGCCCGCGGCGACCTTGTTCATATCAACTCTCTGACTCGTCCCTCCGTGGGCCAGTACAAGCTTCCGGACGGGATGACGGCACAGCGGCCGGAGACTGTTGATCAGATTCTCCACATCTCTGAGGCCGATTACATCCAGCTCCTCGTTGAAAACATTGAGCGCGTCCAGGTTGCAGGGGCGATGGCGTCGCCTATCAACAAGGAAATGGTGCGCGCCCTGGCCCGTGAAGCGGACTCCTTCGCCGGGCAGGTGATCGCTGCTGGCGCCACTTCCGTGCCGAATATCAAGGTGACTGCCGGGAACGCTCCTCAGGCGCTTTACGGGGCTGTACTCGACCTCATGCTTGAACTGGATGGCTCCGATATTCCGGCAGATCGGTACGTGGTTGTTTCTCCGAAGGTCAAGCGTTACCTCATTGAGCACCCTGCGATTTCCAACGCGGGCGCCTACGGAGAGGCGGGGGTGACTGCTAACGGTGTCGTGGCCCGCCTGGCAGGTTTTACGGTCCTCTCTACGACCGCCATGCCGGCCGGAGTCGATATGGTGGCCGGGCACTCTGATTTCGTCACGGTCGCCTCGCAGCTGAGTGGATTCCGTGTCGGCCAGTCGGAGAAGTATCGCGCCGACTACATCGATGCGGTCCATTTCTACGGCGCCAAGGTCGTCCGCCTGCCGGGCCTTGATGCAGTGAAGCCGGATAAGACGTTCGATGAATCGAAGCCGTCCAAGGGCATTTTGAAGGCTGCCGTCGAGTGGCCTGCCTAAGTCTTTCAACACGGGGCCTCTGCCAATGCGGCAGGGGCCCCACTTCTTTGTTTAGACCACCAGAGGAGCCACATGCCAAAGACCCGAAACCCTAACTCCCCGCATTCGCGATACCGGGAGGCTCAGAAGCTCACACTTCTACCACTCGACCACGGCCTACCGGCACCGGACATGCCGAAGGGGCGGGATTGGTCAGAGCATGAGCAGGCTTACTGGTCAGAGCTCTGGGAGACACCCCAGGCATCCCAATGGGACGACGCCACGGCCGGAATCGTGGCCACTGTCGTAGTTCACTGGTCTGCAATCCTTTCAGGCGTCGCATCGAGCACTCAGCTCATGGAATACCGCCACCTCACGAAGGCCCTGGGGCTCACTCCAGAGGGCATGCGCGTTCTCGGGTGGGTGATGGGCGATGAGTAGCAAGATTGCCCGCCGTAGGGCCGCCCAGGCCGTTAAGAGCGCGGATACGGCATCGGCCGGCACTCATGTGGATGGCGTGGAATGCCCGGGCTACATCACCTTCAGCAATAGCAGCCCTGGCGGCGAGATTCAGTGCTTGATCTGCTGGAACTTGTGGTGCCTTCACATTGCTTGGCTGGGTACTGGGCTGGCCGAACCCTGGGGCGACGAGCAGAAGCATGATGCGAAGACCTGTTTCGAGTGTCGCCAGGCGTGAGGGGAAGGCGGTCCCAACCGGTCGCTACTTCCCATAATTGATTGGCAATCAAACGACGGAAGGAAGGCACCCCCGGTGGGTCCTTAGGCTTCCTAATTACGCATTACCCCCGGGTACATTTACCATCTAGTTATCTAGAAGAAATGCATCCGTGATGCCAGATGGGGTGACTCGAAGGGTTTGACTGGGAGAATGGAGACGTTCGCCGGTCGGGCCGGTGGGCGGGAATGGCAGCCGTAAGAAGCAAGGCTCCGGCTGAACCACTGGACTCTCTCCACTAAGGATTGAAAGAACCCATGCGTACGACTGTCTTGGTGCCCGTTGAGCGTGTTTTCTGTGACGCCCACATTGCCCGTGACGGCAGCGAGGAAGAGGCGACGGAGTCTCTGACCATTGCTGGTCACGCATGGGACCTGTGCTTGGAACACGGTGTCGTCTTCACTCGGTACCTGATGGATGCGCTCGGTGTGCCTGGTCAGCCTGAGGCTGTGCCGGTTGCTGCTGAGCCGACCGTGACCGTTGCCGAACCTGCGATGCCGGAGACCGAGCACGACCAGCAGGACGACACCGAAGACGACGTGACCGAGGCTGAGCCGGTGGTCCGCCCCACGGTGCTGGTGTCCGGTGAGATCCCCGGGTACGAGTGGGACGACGCGAGGGAAGCGGTCCGCAACCTTGGCTATGAGGTCGTGGGCAGGGCCGACGCCAACACGGTGCTGATCATCGTTGGCGAAGGTGCGGAGCGCGCAACTAACTGATCGTTTCAGAATGAGTTGAACTGCACTCTTGCGCCTGGCGATCTTGGTCGGCAGGCTGTCCGGGTGCCTGTTGATCTTGTGCCGGATG
>NZ_JBVINN010000067.1:0-29214 GCF_055579305.1 Kitasatospora sp. NPDC032757
GCGACGCGCCGATCTCCACCAGGGACTACTCGACCTCGCCTGCAGCATCATCTGCCTCCGACGCCTTCGAAAGTCATTCTGAAACGATCAGTAAGCCGGTCGGTGTGGCAGGACTTGCGGAGGTACAGATCGATCTCCGGCCAGTCAGCCGGGTCCGTCGAGGCGTGCTTGGTCGGTGATTCATGGTGGTACGCGGGCATGGACCGGATCCTCCGGGAGGACCGCGACTGGGCGCGGCCGTCGAATGGCAGTACGTTTCGACGGGCTTCGACCCGTCGAACACGCCGTCGTCGTAGCTGCCTGCCGACTCGGCTGTGCCCCGGGGCATCGGACCAACGGACTCGCCCGCCGCCGCCCGTCCTCCCGGACTCGACGGGACCCTGCCGGTCACGGCGCAGCAATCGTCCCCACCAGGTGGTCCGATCCGGTCGCCGACGTGTGTAGGTTGGCTGCCCGCCGCCGCTCGACCGGCCGCGTGCCCCTCACCCTCAGCCTTCAGGAGGCTCGCCATGCCCGCATTCCCAGGTTTCGCCGCCGGTGCCCGCCCGGGCGCGAAGCCGGCCGACGCCGCAGCCGTGTGGCAGGTGATCGCCGATATGTACGAGGCCTACGCGGCCGGGGACCGCCCACGGATCGACGCGTGTCTCGACCCGGAGGCCACCGTCTGGGACTCGGGGACCGCCGAGCTGCTCTTCGGAAAGCCGGACCTGGACCGGATCCGGGAGGCCCGCCCGGCTGCGGGTGAGGGGCCGGTGGAGACCGGATTGGAGCCGTACGGCCAGGTGGTGGACGTCTTCGGCGACATCGCGGTGCTGCGCTTCTGGCTGCGGGTGGATTTCGCGCCCGCCCCGGACACCGGCGAGCTGCGCCCCGAGCTGGTCCGCAACACCGCCGTCCTGCGGCGTGGCGGGAACGCCGCGTGGCACATCGTCCACCTGCACGAGGACGTGCAGCAGCCGGGTGGGGTCCCTGTCGGAGATCACTGAACCGGGCGCAGCGCACTGCGGTGGTCCGTCGGCCGTGCGCTGCGCACAGCTCCTCCCGGAGACCCCGGACTAGCGTCCTCGGCGATCCCTTGGAGAAAGCCGGGAGGCGGCATGACGTATCGAGTGGCCATGGACATCGGTGGGACGTTCACCGATGTCGTCGCCTATGACGAGGACAGCGGTACCTTCTTCGCGGCCAAGGCGCCGACGACGCCGGGAGACCTGGCCGAGGGGGTCTTCGCCTCACTGGGCCGGGCGGTGAACTCGCCCGGCGAGATCTCCTTCTTCGTGCACGGCACGACGCAGGGCCTCAACGCCCTGCTGGAGCGCAAGGGCGCCCGCGTCCTGCTGCTCGCGTCGGCCGGCATGCGGGACGTCTACCACATCGCCCGGGGCAACCGGGACCGGATGTTCGACCTGCACTACCGCAAGCCGAAGCCGCTGGTGGACCGCTGCGACACGGTGGAGGCGGGCGGCCGCCTGGACTGGCGGGGCGCCGAGCTCGAACCGCTCGACGAGGACGCCGTGCGGGCCGCTGCCCGGCGCGCGAAGGACGAGGGCTTCGACGCGGTCGCCGTCTCGTTCCTCTTCTCGTACGTCAACCCGGACCACGAGCTGCTGGCGGCGAAGATCCTCGAGCAGGAGCTCGGCGAGGACGTCGTCGTGGTGCTGTCGCACCAGGTGGCCGGCGAGTGGCGCGAGTACGAGCGGACGTCCTCGGCCGTCCTGGAGGCCTACACCGGCCCGGTCGTGCGCCGGTATCTGAGCCGGATCGAGGGGCGGTTCGCCGAGCACGGCCTGACCGTCCCCGTCCAGGTGATGCAGTCCTCCGGCGGCATCGTGAACGCCGCCCACGCCCGCCGCCACCCGCTGCAGACGCTGCTGTCCGGGCCGGTCGGCGGCACCATGGGCGGGGCCGCGGCCGCGGGTCTGCTGGGCCGGCCCAACGCGATCTGCGTGGACATGGGCGGCACGTCCTTCGACGTCTCGCTGGTCCTCGACGGCCGCCCCGACGTCTCCAACGAGGGCTCGGCGGACGGCTTTCCGGTTCTCATGCCGCTGGTCAACCTGCACACCATCGGCGCCGGCGGCGGCTCCCTCGCCTACGCGGAGGCCGGCGGGCTGCGCGTCGGCCCGGAGTCGGCCGGCGCCGTGCCCGGGCCCGCCTGCTACGGGCGCGGCGGCACCCGGGCCACGGTCACCGACGCCAACGCGGTGCTCGGCCGGGTCGATCCGGAGTGGTTCGCCGGCGGCCACATGACGCTCGACGTGGCCGCGGCCAGGCAGGCCGTCGGCACCCTCGCCGGCGAACTCGGCCTGGACCCGCTGGAACTGGCGGGCGGCATCTGCGATGTCGCGAACGCCAAGATGGCCCAGGCGATCCGCACGCTCACCGTCGAACACGGCCTGGAGCCACGGGAGTTCGTCCTGCTGGCGTTCGGCGGAGCGGGCCCGATGCACGCCGTCGAGATCGCCCGTGAACTCGGCATCCGCGAGGTCGTCGTGCCGCGTTTCCCCGGTGCGTTCTCCGCCTGGGGCATGCTCGGCACCGAGGTCCGCCGTGACCTGACCCGGCAGTTCTTCACCTCGGGCGACGACCGCGACGGCGAGGCCATGGCCCGGGCCCTGGCCGGTCTGGAGGACGAGGCGCTGGCCGAACTCGCCGAGCAGGGAGTCCCCGTGGAGCGGCGGCGGGTCGAGCACGTCGTCGACATGCGGTACGCGGGCCAGGACTACACCCTCGCCGTGCCCCTGCAGTTCGCCGCCGAGCCGGCCGCCGACGACTTCCTCGCCACCGCCGCCGCGCGCTTCGCCCAGCTGCACGAACGCCGCTACGGGCACGCCACGCCGGAAGCGCCCGTCGAGTTCGTCACGCTGCGCAGCACCGCGCTCGGGGCGCTGCCCGAGATCGCGGCCGTGCCGTACACCGCCGACGAGAACGCCTCCGACACCGTGCAGCGGCGTCAGGTCGTCTTCGGCGGCCGGCCGCACGACACCGCGGTCCTGCGCCGTGAGCGGCTGGTGCCCGGCCAGCGCGTCGACGGACCCGCCGTCATCGTGGAGGCCACCTCCACCACCGTCGTCCCGCCCGACTCGTCGGTCACCGTCGACGAGAACGGCTTCCTCGTCATCAAGGTTGGAGCTACGGCATGACCGACGCCGGCACCCGGACCATCGACCCGGTCACGACGGAGATCATCCGATGCGCGCTGCTGCAGGCCGCGGAGGACATGAACACCACGCTCATCCGGTCGTCCTACACGCCCACCATCTACGAGGCGAAGGACTGCGCGGTCGCGCTGCTCGACCGGGACCACAACGTGCTCGGCCAGTCCTCGGGCCTGCCGATCTTCCTGGGCAACCTGGAGGTGTGCACCCGGGCCACCGAGGCGATGTACGGCGCGGAGGTCTGGCGTCCCGGTGACGTCTGGGTCCTCAACGACTCGTACATCGGCGGCACCCACCTCAACGACGTCACCGTGTACGCCCCGATCTTCGCCGAGGACACCGGCGACGGCGGCGAACTCATCGGCTTCGCCGCCTCGCGGGCGCACTGGATCGACATGGGCTCCAAGGACCCCGGCGGTTCGATGGACTCCACCTCCATCTTCCAGGAGGGCCTGCGGATGGGCCCCCTGAAGATCTATCAGGGTGACGAGCCCTGCGAGCAGGCGCACTCGCTGATCGCCCGCAACGTCCGCTTCCCGCAGCCGACGCTCGGGGACATGCGCGCCCAGGTCGCCTGCGCCCGCACCGGCGCCCGGCGGTTCGCCGAGATCGTCCGCCGCTGGGGGCAGGAGACCGTCCTCGCCGCGCGGGACGCGATCTTCACCCAGACCGAGCGGCTGGAGCGCGAGCAGATCGCCGCCATCCCGGACGGCGTCTACGTGGCGACCGGCCGGCTGGACAACGACGGCATCGACCTCGCCACCCCACTGCACGTCACCGTGCGCGTCGAGATCTCCGGCGACCGGATGACGATGGACGTCACCGACTGCGCCGACCAGGCGACCGGCCCCGTCAACTGCGGTGCGGCCCAGACCGTCGCCGCCTGCCGGGTCGGCTACAAGCTGCTGGTCAGCGGCGACGTTCCGCTCAACGGCGGATCGTTCAGGCCGCTCGACGTGGTCACCCGGCCGGGTTCGATGCTCGCCGCCGTCGAGCCGGCGGCCTGTCAGTACTACTACTCCCACCTCGGGCTGGTCATCGACCTCGTCGTCAAGGCGCTCGCGCCCGCGGTGCCCACCCGGGCGGCCGCCGCCAGCTACGGCGACTCGATGATCGTGCAGTTCACCGGGACCGACCCGCGCAACGGCAGGCTGTTCGTCTCCCAGGAGGCCACCGTCGGCGGCTGGGGGGCCTGGCAGACCGACGACGGCGAGTCCTGCCTGATCAACAACGTCAACGGCTCCCTGCGGGACATGCCCGTCGAGGTGCTGGAGACGCTCTTCCCGGTGCGCGTCACCGAGTACGCCGTCCGCCCCGACTCCGGCGGCGCGGGCCGCACCCGCGGCGGCAACGGCGTGGTGCGCGAGTACCGCTTCGAGGCCGACCAGAACCTCTCCCTGTGGTGGGAGCGTTCGGTCACCCCCGCCTGGGGCGTCTTCGGCGGCGGCGAGGGCGCCCCGCCCCGGGTCGTCCTCAACCCCGGCCGGGACGACGAGCGCGAACTGCTCAAGGTCAACGCGCTGGCGGTGCGACAGGGCGACGTGCTGCGCTGTGAGAGCGGCGGAGGCGGCGGCTTCGGCCCGGTCGCCGAGCGCCCCGCCGAGGCCGTGCGGGAAGACCTCCGGCAGGGCCTGCTCACCCGCGAACGGGCGGCCGCCGCCTACGGCGTCGACGTCTGACGGCCCACCCCACCACCCCTGTTCCGGGCCCGGTTGCCAACTCCCCCACACGGCGACCGGGCCCACCCCTTTTGCTTACTCGAGACCCGTGAGCAGGACGCGGCAGGCGAGGTGCAGCGGAAGGCGCTGGTCCGGATCATCGGGATCGAAGCCGAGCGCGCGGATGCGCTCCAGGCGGGCCGCGACCGTGTTCCGGTGGACGCCCAGGATCTCCGCCGCCTCCGACGGGGCCGCGCCCTGGTCCAGCACGACGGCCAGGGTGCGCAGCAGTGCTCCGTCCCGGTCCGCGCGGAGCAGAGGTGCCAGCACCACCTCGGCCGGGCGCCGCAGCGCCGCCGTGGGCAGCGCGGACATCAGTTGGGCCGGCCCCATGCGGTCGGCGCGGACCACGGAGCCGGGCACGGCGGCGACCGCCGCGGCGGCCCGGGCGTCGGTCAGTGCCGCGCCGAGGGTGTCGGCGCCGGTGACCGGGCCGGCCACCCCGCCGGAAACCGGAAGGCGATCGGCGATGGCCCGGACGGCCGCGAGCAGCTGTGTCTCGGCCTGTCGCAGCCACACCTCCGGGCCCGCGTCCGGAAGGTCGGCCGCCGCGGACCGCCAGGAAACCCAGCCGTCCTCGCGGGCGACGAGCGGCCCGCCGACGCCGTACTTGGCCCACAGCGCACGCAGCGCCGGTCCTGGCTCGATCCCGGTGCCCGGGTCTGCGGCCAGTCGCAGGGCGAAGGCGACCATCGGGCCGGACAGCGACCAGCCGAGTGCCGCCGCCTCGGTGCGGATCCGGTCGCGGGCTGCTTCGTCCTGCTCCGGGGAGGCGTGCGTCAGCTGATCCAGCAGCAGTTCGCTCCGGCGGGCCAGTTGTTCCTCGCCGAGGCGGCGGGTGGCGGACCAGGCGGTCAGCGCGGGGACCGCCAGCCGCAGCACCGTCTCGACCGTCGTCGCCCAGCCCGCCTCCTTCGAACGGGAATCTGCGACGAGTACCACCAGCGGCCTTCCGTCGGGCCCCGGCACCTCCAGCCGTACCGCGTCCGCGGAGTCGAGCGCGGCCCGCCGCCCGGTCAGCATTCCGCCCAGCGGATCGGTGAGCGCCACCGACGTGGCGGGCAGCACGGTGTGCAGCGCCGCCAGCACGCGTTCGGCGTGCGGCCCGGCGGCGGCGAGCCGCTGGGCGGCCTGTGCCAGCAGCGCGGTCCGCCCGGCGTCCGGGCGGGACACCGCGGAGGCAATCCGTACGGCGCCCTCCAGTGCGTCCTCGCGGATCAGCAGCAGCGGCACCCCGAGCCGGTCCGCGAGGGCCCCCGACGGATGCGCGGCCACCGCCGCCTCGGGTACGACGACGCAGGCGGCCGCGTGCTCCCATGCCTTGCGCAGGGCCATCTCCACGACCCATCCGGTCCGGGCGAGGGTGTCGGTGAGGACGACGGCCGTGTGCGGGCGCAGGTCGTCGAGTGCCTCCCGCCGGTCGACGATGCGCACGTCCAGGATCTCGCCGCCGCTTCCCGCCGCGCCGAAGATGCGGATGCCGGGCAGCGGGCCGTACTGCACCAACTCCGCGACGGTCATGGGCGCGGGCAGGTCGGGGCGTCTCACCACGGGGTCTCCTCCGGTCCTTCGGTGTCCCCGTGCGGTAGGGGGTCCAGCAGGATGAGGCCGCCGGCGGCGGCCAGTCGGCGGCCCCGCATGGAGTGCCAGGCGGGTGCGGCGGGGATCACGACGATCTCCACGTCGATGCCGGGCACGGCACGTTCGACGTCCAGCACGCGCTGGTCGGCCGCCGACAGCATCAGGATCTGGTCGGGCGCGGCCGCGACGGGTGAGCCGTCGGCGAGGACCAGCAGCACCTCGTTGTGCGCCTCCAGCCGGAACCGGCGGTGCAGGCCCTCGGTCTCGGAGACGACCACGCTGGTCGGCCGGGACGGCAGCGGCCCGCCCGAAGCGGTGTCCGGTCCCGGCGACGCGGGGTGCTCGACGGCGGTGATCCGCCCTATGGCCAGCCGGCGGGGCCGCGGCTGCCACGGAGCGAACGGGTCGCCCTGGGACGGCCGCCCCGCCGCCAGGGCCCGGCTCACGGTGCCCGGGACCACGGTCGCGGCCAGCCGCTCGCCGTCCATGGCGTAGCAGGCGGCGACGGCCCAGCCCCCGGCCGCGAGGACCAGCGGCCGTACCAGCTCCTCCACGCGGCTGCCGGCCGCGTCCAGGACGACCACATCGCCGGCGGGTGTGGCCAGGGCGACCGGTGCGACATCGATCCCGGCGATCGTGAACGTCGTCTGCTCCAGCAGCGGGAGCACCCGTCCGCAGCCGTCCCCGTCCACGAGCGGCAGCCCGCATGACGTCGCCGTGACGACGGAGAGCAGGGCGTTCTCGGCCGCGGTGTTGAGCGCGACGACGGCGTCCGCCGTCCGGCCCAGGCGCCGCTCCAGCGCCCGTACGGCGCGGCGCGGCTCCTCTCCGGTGGGCAGGTACTCGGCGAGCGCCGCCGAGGATCCGAGCAGGCTGACGGTCACGCACATCCGTCCGGCACCGAGCGCCCCGGCTCCGATCAGCGGCACCGGTCCGTGCTCTCCGATCGCGGCCCTCGCCCAGTCGAGGCTCGCCCGGTGCGAGGAGTACTCGGCACCGGCGGCGAGCACCAGCGCCCCCTTCGCGAGATCCTCCAGCCGCGCGGCGTCGAGGAGGGTCCTCGCCTCGGATGTCATGGGCGCCGACCCGGCAGGCACCGCAGACGGCCGCTCATGACGGGCGTCCCGTGGGGCTGCCGAGGGCGCGGGCGCGGATGCGGTGCACCCCCTCCGGCAGGTAGGAGACCGGGGTGTGCGTGGTGAAGGCGATACGGACGGTGTCCGGGGCGGCGCCGGCCGCGACGGCCCTGGCCAGGGCCTGGTCGCCGGCGAGGCCGAGGAGGCGATCGAGTTCGGCGCTGCCGCCGGCGACGGCTACCTGGTCGACCTCGGCGACGATCTCGCAGCGGGCGGCCCCGTACGCGGCGGCGGCGATCGCGGCCGCCGGATCCGGGGTGCGGACCGGTACGAGCCGGGGGCCGCCGCCCGCCGCGAGCAGCACACCGCCGGGGGCCCTCTGCTGGACCCTGGCCACCAGGGCGGCGGCCTGCCCGGCACCGGCCTGCGCCAGGTCACCGCGGGGAAGGACGTCGGCGCGGATCCGGTCCAGGTCCAGGTCGACGCCGCCGAGGCCGGGGCCGGCGTCGGAGCGTTCCACCTCGCCGTCGGTGACGCTCACGCACCGGAATTCCGCCGCACCGGCGTCCACGACCACGGCGCGCTCCGCTCCGGCCGCGAGCGCGGCGCCCCGCGCGGCGCTCGCGGTGGTGGAGGCGGTGGCGAGGATCGGGTAGCGGCGGAAGTACGCGGCGGAGACCAGTCCGCCGGTGTTGCGGGCCAGGTGCAGCGGCGCCCGGACGCCGCCGGCTCGCAGGGCGCGTTCGGCCGTGTCGGTCACGCGCACGGCCCACGGCTGCAGGGCGGCGTTGAGGACGGAGGTGTTCTCGCGTTCCCTCAGTCCCGATCGGCCGGTCTCGTGCGACAGGGTGATCTCCGCCCCGGGCACGGCCTCCGCGATGGCCTCGGCGGCGGCGAGTTCCGGGTCGGGCCGGGTGAGCGCTCCGGCCGCCGCGACGGCGAAGGCGGCGACGCCCTCGGAGGCGGCCCGCCGGGCGAAGTCGGTGACACCCGCCCGGTCGAGCGGGGCGAGCGGCCGCCCGGTCAGCGCGGAGCCGCCTCGTACCACCCGGCTGAGCGGGCCGATGGCGCGGGCGGCCCGCTCGGGCCAGCCGGCCAGCGGCCCGAGGGCCGGATGGCAGGGTGGGGAGATCCGCAGGACGGCGACCGGCCTGAGCCGCAGCTGGCCGCGTTCCAGATCGGTGGTGAGGCCGACGGCGTCGACCTCACCGATCCGGTCCTCGGGCAGCGCGGCGAGCACCGCACGCAGGCAGTCCGCGAGGCCGGGGACGCTGTCCACCACCGCGTGCGCCACCGGGTACCCGCCCGGCTCGACCAGCACGGCGACGGTGGTGGCACGCCCCACGTCCACTCCCAGCCTCACCCGCACCATCCTGTCACCGTCTGTCCTGGTATGTCACTCCAGTTCCCGGCCCTCGGTCTCCGGCAGCGGCACGGCCACGACCAGTGCCACGACCAGGAACGCGGTGATGAACAGCACCGTGGACGAGAACCCGGTCGCCCGGGCCAGCAGGTAGCCGACCACCGACGGCGCGACCGAGGTGGAGATCAGCTGAGCCGCGGTTGCCCAGGAGTAGCCGGTGCCGCGCAGCGCGGTCGGGTAGAACTCGCCGTTCCAGGTGTTCCATACGCCCCACGCGCCGAGGCTGAAGAACGACAGGGCGAAGTTGGCGACGTACAGCTCGGTCAGCGTGCTGGAGTAAGCGAACAGCACACCGCTGACCGCGGAGGCCGCCACATAGGGCAGGAAGACCTTCTTGCGGCCGAAGCGCCCGGTCAGGTAGGACGCCGAGACGTAGCCCGGGATCATGAACAGCGCGCTCAGCGCCACGAAGCCCAGGCTGCTGGACATGCTCAGCCCCTTCTCCTGCAGCAGCGTGGGCAGCCAGGTCTGCAGACCCCAGTAACCCCAGTTGAAGGCGAAGTTCACGACCAGCATGAGCACGGTGATCCGCAGCAGCCGACCCCGCAGCAGCGCCAGGGGGTTTCCGGCCCGCTCGGGCTCGACGACGGCGAACACGGTGCCCTCCGGGACCTCGGCCCCGAGGCCGAGCAGGACCTCCCGGGCTTCGGCGTGCCGGCCCCGGCCCGCCAGCCAGTACGGCGACTCGGGCACCCAGGCCCGGATCGCGAACACCCACAGGCCCGCCAGCGCGCTCGCGATGGCCACCACGTGCCAGCCCGTCCCCGACAGCGCCTGCGTGACTCCCACGGCGGCGAGCACCCCGATCGGCCACCCGACCGACAGGTACACCGCCGCCCGCCCGCGCACCCGGGCCGGCAGCAGCTCCATGAAGTAGGGGAAGGTGATCGTGTAGATCCCGGCCAGCGCGATCCCGGAGAGCACCCGGCCGGCCATCAGCGTGGCGAAGTCCGGCGAGAACGCGCTCGCCAGCGCCACAGCACCGTACGAGCCGAGGCTCCACAGGCACACGGCCCGCCGTCCGATGCGGTCGGCGACCGGCCCCCACACCAGCGAGCCGGGAATCATGCCGAGGGCCACGGCCGACAGCAGCCAGCCGATCCGGCCGGCGTCGATCTGGAAGGCGTCGCCCAGGTCGGACGATACGTAGACCAATGCGAGCTGTTCCCACGATTCGATGACGAAGGCCATGAACAGGGCGAGGGCGATCATCACGTGGGCCCGCCCGAACGGCATGCGTTCGAAGTAGGCGCCCACGGGCTGGGCGCCGGCGTCCCCATCCGGGACTCCGGCGACTCCGGACTGTACTGAGACTGCGCTCATCGGCTGCCCTCCTGGCACTGGTACCGACAGGCACACCGTCGGACGCGGTGTGAATGCGAGGCACCATAAACAGGGCACCACAACCGGCACCGTGCTCCGGGCACAGCCGACGGATGCCCGAGTGTGCCCACGGCACAGGCAGCCGAAGCGGCGACGGCGAAGGGAGCACCGCGCCCTCGACGAGGATGCCCGTCGCGCCGCCGGGGACGGCCACGATCCGGTCGTAACGGCGGTCCTCGGGGGAACTCGGAGGCCGCGAAGGCATCGGTCTCACCGAGGCCGGCGGATTCGCGCAGCGCCGCGCAGGACTGCGCGATGTCGAGCGAGGTGCCGCAGCCGACGACGGCGACGCGCTCGCCCTCGGTGGGCAGCCCTTCGGGGGCCGACTCCAGGCCCCGCGACCAGCATGCGGGCTGGTCGGCGATCTCTTCAGCGGCGTGGGACATTGGTTCCTCCTGAGCGATCGGGTGAGCTCCACTCGGCATATGATCAAGTTCAATCACACCGTGTGTCATGTGATCAGGAGCACTCCGACCACCAATCCGCACCGTCCGGCTCTCCCGCGACGGCACCGACCCGGCCGGAGCATCACCTACCGCCTCTGCACCCGGCTTGTGGACGGCTTCCCCATGGCCTTTGATCGTTTTTCGATCGCGCGATACCATTCGATCGATCACGCAGCGTTGAGCAACCGGAGGAGACGCCATGGCCATCTCGGCGGAGGAACGTCGGGCGCGCATCCTGGAGGCGGTGCGCGAACTCGGCACCGTGCGCGTCACGGAACTCGCGGAGCGCCTCGGCCTGCCGACCGTCACGGTCCGTCGCGACATCGCCGCGCTCTCGGACGACGGCCACCTCCGGCGCTCCCACGGCTCGGTGACCCTGCCACAGCGCGACCCGTCGGGCCGCCCCGAACCCGACGCCCGCCACCGGGTGATCGGCATGCTGGTACCCACCGTGGGCTCGTACTTCGACGAGATCATCGACGGCGCGCGGTCGGCCGCCACGGCGGCCGGGGCACGGCTGGTGCTCGGGATCTCGCCCTACGAGGCCCAGGACGACAGCGGCCAGGTCGAGCGGATCCTCGACTCGGCCGTCGACGGTCTGCTGCTCACCCCCAACTGGCGGCCGGACGGCCCGGCGGAGGAGGGCGACTGGCTGGCCCGCCTGCCGGTCCCCGCCGTGCTGGTGGAGCGCCGGGCGGCCCCCGGCGCCGCGACCGCCGGACTCGACTCGGTCGTCTCCGACCACCACCACGGGGTGCTGCTGGCGCTGCGGCACCTCGCCGGCCTCGGCCACGGCTCCGTGCTGCTCGCCGCGCGGAACGACACATGGACCGCCCACGAGGTCCGTGCCGGCTACGCCGAGGCCGTCCGCATCCTCGGCCTGGAGGCCCCACCGGTCGTCGACATGCACCGCACCGGCGCCGACCCGTTCGCCCCCACCGACGCGGAGTGGGTCGCCGACCGGATCGCCCGGCAGGCCGAGGCGGGCGTGCGCGCCGTCCTCGTGCACAACGACCGGGATGCCATCCAACTACCGCCGCTGCTGCGTGCCCGGGGGCTGCGGGTGCCCGACGACCTCGCGCTGGTCTCCTACGACGACGTGTTCGCGGCCCTCACCACTCCCCCGCTGACCGCCGTCGCCCCGCCCAAGCGCGCGGTCGGCGCCGTCGCCCTCGACCTGCTGCTGCGCCGCCTCGGCTCGGGCGGCGACCTGCCCGCCCATCACATCGGCCTGCTCCCCACCTTGAAGGTCCGCTCCTCCTGCGGCGCGCCGGAGCCGGCGCCTCAGGCCTGACGCGACCTCCCGGGCGCCGGGCGGCCGCGCCGGCCAGGGGCTCGAACCGTCCTCGGCCGCTCATCCCCCGGGCGCCCGCCGGTCCGGCACGGCCCGCCCGGCCCCGGCTCAGCGCCCCCGTCGCAGGCCCGTCAGGAACCCGCCCCCCGCCTCCAGCAGGGGCGTGAGCGGCGCGGCGGCGGGATGCCAGGGGGCCTCGTACTCCCAGGAGATCCACGCCGTGGGCGGAAGCAGCCGCACGCAGTCGGCGATCGGTAGGACGCCCGCCCCCAGCGGCAACGGGGTGAGGTCCCCGGCGCCCGCCACGTCCTTGACCTGGACGTGGCCGAGGTGCGGGGCGAGCGCCGCGAACGACTCCGCGGGCGACTCGCCGGCGAGGTGGGTGTGCAGGAGGTCCCAGAGCGCGCCGACAGCCGGGTGCCCGACCTCGTCGAGCAGCCGGGCGACGTCGCGGCCGGCCGGGTGCGAGTCGTGGGTCTCGACCAGGACGCGTACACCGAGCGCCTCCGCCTCCGCCGCGACGGCCCGCAGCCGCCGGACGGCCCGGGCGTCCGCCTCCGCGGCCGGCCCGTCGCCGCCGCGCGGGAAGACCCGGACCCCTCCGCCGCCCAGGTCGGCCGCCAACCGCAGGTGCGCGATGAGGTCGGCGACGACCTGCCCGTCCTCCCCCGGCGCGGCAACGCCCACGTACGAGGACAGGACGAGCGGGACGATCCCGGCGGCGGCCAGCTCCCGGGCGGCACCGCGGCGTTCGTCGGCGGTGAGGCCGGGGTGAACCGGCTGGCCGTCGGCGCAGCGGATTTCGAGGCCCTGCCAGCCGTGGTCGGCGGCGAGCCGGGACACTTCGGCGAGCCGGAGGCCGGGGAGGCCGAGGGTGGCGAGGGCGAGCGGCACGTGGACTCCTCGGTTCGCGCGGACGGTGGCGGCCGGGCAGTGACGGTCTAGCCGGTGACGGTGCGGACGATGACGGTGCCGGCGGCGAGGTCCGCCCGGTGGGCCGTGCCGTCGTACCACCGCACCTCCAGCCGGTGGCCGTCGCCGTTCGGGGCCGTCCCCACGGAGAGGGTCCCGAACGGGCCGGGCGGCGGATTCGGACCGGTGAGCCGGACCGCGCAGACGAACAACGCGGGACCGCTCCCGACGGCGCCACGCAGGACGGGTGTGGCGGCGGCCGGGCCGAAGGCCGTTCCGCCCTCGGCGGTCTCGACCGCCGCGCCGTCGAAGCCGTGCAGGGCCAGGGCCTGCGTGGTGAGCCGCCCGTCGTCGGCCCGGACCCACCCGAGCGGTCCGTCGGTCCCGCCGGCCACCGCCGTCCCGGCGACCGCCCAGCCGCCCTGGCGCACGGCCGTGCCGGGGGCGGCTCCGGTGACGAGGTGGGCGCGGACCTCCTCGGCGCCGTGGGCGAGCGTGAGCGAGGTGACGGTGACGCCGGGGGCGTCCCGGCCGCCGGTCCTCGGGCGGTGAGCCGACGCCGCCCAGCCCTCGCCGGCGCCGAGCGGCGTGATCCGGCCGCGCTCGCTGGGCGAGCCGTCCACCAGCAGTGCGAAGTGGTTGTCCGCCGGCCGCTCGGCCGGCCCGGTGGCGGTCGAGTGGGCGAAGCGTGCGTACAGCGGGTTGTCGGGCAGGACGGTGTCGGCGGGCTGGTCGTCGCTGCCGTGGTTGTGCAGCCGGACCACACCGTCCGCGGCGGTGGACTGGATCAGCCAGCCGGGCTGCGGCAGCGGCAGCACCGCGTCGGCGGTCTCGGACGGGCCGGGCTGCTCGGTGTCGGTCCAGACGGGGTGGTCCGCGGGCAGCAGCAGGCCGAGGAAGCCCTTGCTCGCCCAGTACGGGGAGGCGGGCCCGGAGTACTCCTGGATCAGCGGCGGGTGGGCGCCGTACCAGCCCAGGGTGAGCAGACCGTCAGGCCCGACGGCGCCGCGGTCGACGAAGTGCCGAAGTGCCCCGGACGCGAGCCGGCGGGTGGTGCCGGGGCTGAGCGGGGTGTGGCCGGTGAGCGCGCCGGCCCACAGCGGGGCGGCGGCGGCGAACCGGTAGGTGAGCGAGCGGCCCTGGTGGACGGGGGCGCCGTCGGCGCCGAACAGCCGGGCGTAGCCGTCGAGGTGGGCGGCGAGCCGTGCGCCGTAACGGGCGGTCCGGTCCGGCTCCTGGGCGAGGTGGGCGTACAGGACCGGGTAGAGGTGCAGGGCCCAGCCGTTGTAGTGGTCGAAGGCCCGGGGGCGGCCGTCGGTGTACCACCCGTCGCCGAGGTACCACTGCTCGATCCGCTCCAGCCCGCGGTCGACCGCAGCCCCGGCGGCCTCGGTCTCGATGCCGGCCTCGGCGAGGAAACCGCCGACGGTGAGCGGGAAGAGCCACCAGTTGTTGTCGACCGGGGCGCGGTGGAGGGCGTCGGCGAGCCACCGCCCGGCGCGTTCGCGGACCGCGTCGTCGAGCCGGTCCCAGAGCCAGGGGCGGGTGAGCCGCAGTGCGAGGGCGATCGAGGCGGCCTCGACCATCGGCTGGGTGCGGTCGCCGATCACGCCCCAGGACTCCTCGTCGCCGTCGGCGAGGTCGCGCTCGGTGGTGGGCCGGCGGGTGCCGGCGTCGAGGCCGGCCGCGTACCGCTCCAGCAGGCCGTGCGGGTCCGCGCCGCCGGCGCCCGCGACCCGGAACGCCGCGAGCAGGAAGGTGCGGGCGTACCCCTCCAGCCCGTCGGAGCGGCGGCCGGAGATGCTCGGGCGCGGTCCGGGCAGGTTGATCAGCGCCTGCCCGGGGCTGGTGAACGGCCGGACGGCGGCCAGCAGCCCGTCGGCGACGGCCTCCCAGTGGGTCCTGGTCCAGCCGGTGTACGGGCTGGTGCGGCGGTCCTCGGGTGGCAGCTGCATGGAGACGTCCTTGTGTCGGGCAGGGCGCACGGCCGTCGGGCCGGCGGCCCGAATCTAGGGAGGTATCGATCGACAGTCAACATGATCGATCGAACGATCGACATGGCCTGCAAGCCAGCTACGAAAGGGGGGCCCATCGGTCCACGATTTCACCAGGCCAGTTGCCATTTTCAGTGGATCGCGGCAGATATGAGACGCAACCGTATCCGATCGTTCGATCGAAAAGTCTTGACTTCGATCGACTGCAAGCCCAGGATGGGCGTCGCCCGGCCCGGCCACCTCCCGGGCCAACGGTCCCCCCTGGCGTCTGCCACCCTCACCCAGGAGCTGTGCCATGCCCTCCCCCACCCCGCGGCGCCGCAGAGCGCTGCGCCGCACCGCCTGTGCCACCGCAGCCGCCCTGTCCGTGACCGTGCTGGCCGCCTGCGGCAGCGACGCCAAGGACGCCGCCTCCGAAGCCGCCTCGGACGGCAAGCCGGTCACCATCACCTTCTGGGGCTGGGCCAAGGGCACCAAGGACGTCGTCGCCGCGTTCAACGCCTCGCACACCGACGTCCAGGTCACCTTCGAGGAGATCCCCTCCGGCGTCGCCGGGGGCTACGCGAAGATCTCCAACGCCGTGAAGGCGGGCAACGCCCCTGACGTCTTCAACACCGAGTACCAGCAGCTGCCGGACTTCGTCAGCCAGGGTGCCGTCCAGGACATCAGCAAGCTCGCGACCGCCGATCTGAAGGCCAAGTACCTGCCGCAGTCGGTCGAGTTGACCACCCTCGACGGCAGGACCTGGGGCCTGCCGCTGGACGCCGCACCGCAGGCCTTCTACTACCGCAAGGACCTCTTCGAGCAGGCGGGCATCAGCGTGCCGAAGACCTGGGACGAGTTCCGCACCGCCGCGCAGAAGCTCAAGCAGGCCGACCCGAACACCCGGATCGCGACCTTCTTCCCCGACGACCCGAGCCCCTTCGAGGCGCTCGCGTGGCAGGCCGGCGCGCGCTGGTTCGCCACCTCCGGCGACTCCTGGAAGGTCGACATCAACGGCGCCGACACCAAGCGGGTCGCCGACTACTGGCAACAGCTGATCGCCGACGACCTGGTCCGCGTCCAGCCGTCGTTCAGCCAGCAGTGGACCGCCTCGCTGCAGAAGGGCGAGACGGCAGGCTACGTCGGCGCGTCCTGGGGCGGCGGCGTGCTCAAGGGCAGCCTGCCCGACGGCGCCGGCAAGTGGGCGGTCGCACCCGTCCCCACCTGGGACGGCACCCCGGCCAGCGGCATGCTCGGTGGCACCACGTTCGCCGTGTCCAAGGACAGCAAGAAGGCCAAGGCGGCGGTCGAGTTCGCCACCTGGGCCACCACCACGCCCGAGGGCATCAAGGCCCGGATCGCCTCCGGGACCTCGTCCTCCTACCCGGCCGCGCCCGCGCTGGTCCCGGTCGCCAAGGCCGCCTTCAACACCGACTTCTACGGGGGCCAGGACGTGTACGCCCTGTACGGCGAGGCCGCCAAGTCGATCAAGCCCTCCTGGACCTGGGGCCCCACCATGGGCGCCACGAACAACTCGTTCAAGGACAGCTTCGCCAGGCTCACCAGCGGCGGCGGGATCGGCCAGAGCGCCGACACGGCCCAGCAGGCCACGCTCGCCGAGCTGAAGAACCGCGGCCTCAAGGCCTCCCAGGGATGACCGACCGCACCCCCGCGGCACCGGCCACCGCAGCGCCCGCCCGCGCCGCTGCCGTCAGGCGGCGCGGGCGGCACTCGGCACCGGCCCTGCTGCTCGCCCCCTTCCTGCTGCTGTTCACCGCCTGCACGATCGTCCCCGTCGGCTACGCCGTCTACCTCAGTCTCTTCACCGAGCACCGCTCGGGCCTGGGCTTCGGCGGTACCGAGACGGTCTTCACGGGCCTCGGCAACTACACCCGCGCGCTCGGCGACCACGCCTTCCGCTCCGGACTGCTGACCACCGCCGAGTACTGCCTGCTCTACATCCCGCTGATGATCGGGATCTCGCTCGTCCTCGCGCTGCTCCTGGACTCCACCCTGGCCCGCGCGCGCCGTCTCTTCCAGCTCGCGCTGTTCCTGCCGCACGCCGTCCCGGGCATCATCGCCGCGCTGATCTGGATGTACCTGTACACCCCCGGCATCAGCCCCGTCGTCGACGCGCTCGGCTCGGCCGGCGTTCAGCCCGACCTACTCGGCCACCCGCTCCCGGCCGTCGTCAACATCGCGCTCTGGGAGTGGACCGGCTACAACATGGTGATCTTCTATGCGGCGCTCCAGGCCGTGCCGCGCGAGGTCCTGGAAGCCGCCGTGGTGGACGGCGCCGGACCGCTGCGGACCGCACTCAGCATCAAGATCCCGCTGATCCGCGCCTCGATCGTGATGGTCGGCCTGTTCACCCTGATCGGCTCGCTCCAGCTGTTCACCGAGCCGATGATCCTGCACGGCATCGCCCCCGGCGTGATCAGCACCTGGACCCCCAACATGTACGGCTACACCGCGGCGTTCGACAGAAACGACTACAACCTGGCCGCCGCCTCGTCGGTGCTGCTCGCCCTCCTGGCCGCCGGCCTGTCCGTCGTGGTCACCAGGCTCACCAGCGGCGCGCCCCGGCCCCGGAAGGAGACCGCCGTATGAGCGTCCTCGCACCGCAGCGGTCCACGCCCGGCGCCCCGCCGGCCGCTCCGCGACCGACCCGCCGGCCGTGGACGCTCTCCAAGGCCGCCGTCAACGGCGCCCTGGTCCTCGCCACCGCGTACACCCTGCTGCCGCTCGGCTGGCTGCTCACCGCCGCCGCCAAGAACACCGGCGACCTGCTCGGCGGCAACGCGCTCACCCCCTCCCGCTGGCACCTGGGCGAGAACCTGCACGCGCTCGCCACCGCCGGCGACGGCATCTACTTCCGCTGGTACCTCAACTCGCTGCTGTACGCCGGGATCGGCGCCGTGCTCTGCGCCTTCGTCTGCGTCTGCGCCGGCTACGCGTTCCACGTGTACGCCTTCCGCGGCAAGGAGAAGCTGTTCGGCCTCGTGCTGCTGGGCGTGCTCGTGCCCACCACCGCGCTCGCCCTGCCGATGTACCTGCTCGCCTCGAAGCTCGGCATCGTCAACACCTTCTGGGCGGTCTTCCTCCCGTGTCTGGTCAACCCGTTCGGGGTCTACCTCTCCCGGGTGTTCTGCGCGGGCTACCTCCCCGGTGAGGTGCTGGAGGCCGCCCGGATGGACGGCGCGGGCGAGCTGCGGACCTTCTGGTCGATCGGCCTGCGGATGGTGATGCCGGGCTTCGTCACCGTCTTCCTGTTCCAGTTCACCGCGATCTGGAACAACTTCTTCCTCCCCCTGGTGATGCTCTCCGACAACCGGCTCTTCCCGGTCAGCCTCGGCCTCTACACCTGGAACAGCCAGACCCACGCCTTCCCCGAGTACTACCCGCTGGTCGTCACCGGCTCGCTGCTCGCCATCCTGCCGCTGGTCGTCGCCTTCGTCGCCCTGCAACGGCACTGGAAGGCCGGGCTCACCGCGGGCAGCGTGAAGTGACCCCGCTCTCCCCCGCCTCCGACCGGAAGATCCCCGTCCCGATGCCCGCACCCGTCCCACCCCCGGCCGCGTCACACGGGCCGGCCGGCCCGCGGCGCCCGCGTGCCCTCCTCGCCATGGAGGCCGGCCTGTCCGACCGGCTGATCGACGCCGGCACCATGGACCGGCTCACCGCGCTCGCCCAGCTCGACCCCACCCTGGTGGTGGACGACTTCACCACCCCCGAGGCCGCCGCCGCCCTGCGCGAGACCGAGGTGATCGTCAGCTGCTGGGGCTGCCCACCACTGGACGAGACCGTGCTCGCCGGCGCGCCGAAGCTGCGCGCCGTGATCCACGCCGCCGGCTCGGTCAAGCACCATGTCACCGAAGCCTGCTGGGAGCGCGGCCTCCAGGTCTCCTCCGCCGCCTGGGCCAACGCACTGCCCGTCGCCGAGTACACCGTCGCCGCCGTACTGCTCAGCAACAAGCACGTGCTGTCCGCCCGGGACGCCTACCGCGAACAGCGCGGCGCCTACCACGGCGCCGCCACCACCGACGGCGTCGGCAACTACCGCCGAACCGTCGGCGTCATCGGCGCCTCCCGGATCGGCCGACGGGTGCTGGAACTGCTCCGCCCGTACGACCTCGACCTGCTGCTGCACGATCCCTACGCCGACGCCCAGGAGGCCGCCGCGCTCGGTGCCCGGGCCGTGGACCTCGACCAGCTCTGCGCCGTCTCCGACGTCGTGAGCATCCACGCGCCCGAGCTCCCCGAGACCCGCCACCTGATCGACGGCCGCCGACTCGCGCTGATGCGTGACGGCGCCACCCTCGTCAACACCGCGCGCGGCTCGCTGGTCGACCAGGACGCCCTCACCGCCGAGCTCGTCGCCGGCCGCCTGGACGCCGTGCTCGACGTCACCGTCCCCGAGGTACTGCCGGCCGACTCGCCGCTGTACGACCTGCCGAACGTTCTGCTCACCCCGCACATCGCGGGCTCGCTCGGCGGCGAGCTGCACCGGATGGCCGCCGCGGCGGCCGACGAACTCGCCCGCTACGCCCGGGGCCTGCCCTTCGCCCACCCGGTCCGGCCCGAGGACGTCCCCCGCACCGCCTGACGCGCCGCCGGCCCGTCCACCCCGCCCCACGAACGCAAGAGGAGAACACCCCATGCCCCGCAGGGTCATCGGCATCGTCATGAACGGCGTGACCGGCCGAATGGGCTACCGCCAGCACCTGGTCCGCTCGATCCTCGCCATCCGCGAGCAGGGCGGCCTGGACCTCGGCGACGGAGAGGTGCTCTGGCCCGAGCCCATCCTGGTCGGCCGCAGCGAGGCCAAGCTGCGGGACCTCGCCGAGCGCCACGACCTGGCGCACTGGACCACCTCGCTCGACGAGGCCCTCGCCCACCCGCTCGCCCAGATCTACTTCGACGCCCAGGTCACCCCGGCCCGTGAGACCGCACTGCGGACCGCCATCGCCGCCGGCAAGCACGTCTACACCGAGAAGCCCACCGCCGAGTCCCTCGACGCGGCCCTGGAGCTGGCCCGCCTCGCCCGCGAGGCCGGGGTGTGCAACGGAGCCGTCCAGGACAAGCTGTTCCTGCCCGGACTGCTCAAGCTCAAGCGGCTGGTCGACGGCGGCTTCTTCGGCCGGATCCTGTCCGTGCGCGGCGAGTTCGGCTACTGGGTCTTCGAGGGCGACTGGCAGGACGCCCAACGCCCGTCCTGGAACTACCGGGCCCGGGACGGCGGCGGCATGATCCTCGACATGTTCCCGCACTGGCGCTACGTGCTGGACAACATCGTCGCCCCGGTCCGCTCGGTCTACGCCCACACCGCCACCCACATCCCGCAGCGCGTCGACGAGCAGGGCAAGCCGTACACCGCGACCGCCGACGACGCCGCGTACGGCGTCTTCGAGCTGGAAGGCGGCATCACCGCCCAGATCAACTCCTCGTGGGCGGTCCGGGTGGACCGCGACGAGCTGGTGGAGTTCCAGATCGACGGCACCGAGGGCAGCGCCGTCGCAGGGCTGCGCAACTGCCGTGTCCAGCACCGCTCGACCACGCCGAAGCCGGTCTGGAACCCCGACCTTCCGGTCACCGACTCCTTCCGGGACCAGTGGCAGCAGGTGCCCGACAACGCCGAGTTCGACAACGGCTTCAAGATCCAGTGGGAGCTGTTCCTCAAGCACGTCGCCACCGGCTCCGACTACCGCTGGGACCTCCTCGAAGGCGCCAAGGGCGTCCAGCTCGCCGAACTCGGCCTCGCCTCCGCCCGCGACGGCCGCCGCCTCGACGTCCCCGCCCTGGAGATCTGATGGCCCAGATCACCCTCCCCGGCCACGGCCGTCACCACCTGCGCACCCCGGAACCGCTCGACCTGCCCGGTCGCGCGCCCGTCTCCCGGGTCGTCTACGCGGCCGCGCACGTCGTCGCCGACCCGCTCGCCGGAAACGCCCCGGGTGCTCCCGCCGCCGTCGACTGGGACGCCACCCTCGCCTTCCGCCACCACCTCTGGTCGCTGGGCCTCGGCGTGGCCGACGCCATGGACACCGCCCAGCGCGGCATGGGCCTGGACTGGGCCGCCACCCGCGAGCTGATCACCCGCAGCGGCGCCGAGGCCCGCGCCGCCGGCGGCCGGCTCGCCTGCGGCGTCGGCACCGACCAGCTCCCCGCCGGCGACACGACCCTGCCGGACATCCAGCGCGCCTACGAGCAGCAGCTGGCCGTCGTCGAGAAGGCCGGCGCCCAGCCGATCCTGATGGCCAGCCGGGCGCTCGCCGCCACCGCCGCCGGGCCGGACGACTACCAGCGGGTCTACTCCCACCTGATCGGCCAGGCCGCGCAGCCCGTCATCCTGCACTGGCTCGGCGCCATGTTCGACCCGGCCCTGGCCGGCTACTGGGGCTCCACCGACCTCGACACGGCCACCGACACCGTACTCACCCTGATCAGGGAGCACGCCGGACGGATCGACGGGATCAAGGTGTCGCTGCTCGACGCCGACCGGGAGGTCGCCCTGCGTCGCGCCCTGCCGGCCGGAGTCCGCCTCTACACCGGCGACGACTTCAACTACCCGGCCCTGATCCGGGGCGACGAACTCGGCCACAGCGACGCCCTGCTCGGCGTCTTCGACCCGATCGCCCGACACGCCGCGGCCGCCCTGCACGCGCTCGACGCGGGCGACCTCGATCGCTACGACGCGCTCCTCGCCCCCACCCTCCCGCTGGCCCGGCACCTCTTCGCCGCACCGACGTACCACTACAAGACCGGCATCGTCTTCCTCGCCTGGCTGGCCGGGCACCAGAACCACTTCACCATGGTCGCCGGCGCCCAGAGCGGCCGCTCGGTACCGCACCTGGTCGAGCTCTTCCGGCTCGCCGACGCCGCCGGCGTGCTACCCGACCCCGACCTCGCGGCCGGGCGGATGAGCCGCTTCCTCACCCTCGCGGGGGCCGGCGCGTGAACCGGCTCTCCCTCAACCAGATCACCACCAGGCGCTGGAGCCTGCCCGAAGCCGTCCAGGGCTGCGTGGAGGCCGGCATACCCGCCATCGGGCTGTGGCGCGACAAGGTCGCCGAGACCGGAACGGCCAAGGCCGCCAAGCTCGTTCACGAGGCCGGGCTCGCCGTCAGCAGCCTCTGCCGCGGCGGCTTCCTCACCGCCACCGGCCCGGACGGGCGCCGCGCCGCGCTCGCCGACAACCTCCAGGCCATCGAGGAGGCCGCCGAACTCCGCGCGGACGCCCTCGTCCTGGTCGTCGGCGGCCTGCCCGAGGGCAGCCGTGACCTGGCCGGCGCGCGCGCCCAGGTCGCCGACACACTCGCTGAACTCGCCCCGCACGCAGGAGACTTCGGCGTGCGACTGGCCGTCGAGCCGCTGCACCCGATGTTCTGCGCCGACCGCGCCGTGGTCTCCACCCTCGGCCAGGCCCTCGACCTCGCGGCGCCGCACCCCGCCACCCAGGTCGGCGTCGTCGTCGACAGCTACCACGTGTGGTGGGACCCTCGGCTGGCCGAGCAGATCGCCCGCGCCGGAGCCGAGCGGCGGATCGCCTCGTACCAGGTCTGCGACTGGACCCTGCCGCTGCCCGCCGACGCCCTCCTCGGCCGCGGCCACGTCGGCGACGGCCACATCGACTTCCGCGCGCTGACCGACATGGTCGAGAAGGCCGGCTACACCGGCTGGATCGAGGTGGAGATCTTCAACGAGACCGTCTGGAACGCCCCGGGCGAGCAGACCCTGCGCACCCTCAAGGAGCGACACCTCGCCCATGTGGTGACGCCGTGAGGGTCGTGATCGCCCCTGACTCGTTCAAGGGCACCGCCACCGCGCCGGAGGCCGCCCGGGCCCTGGCGGAGGGCTGGCGCTCCGTCCGGCCGCAGGACCACCTCGCCCTGCGACCGATGGCCGACGGCGGCGAGGGCACCCTCGCCGCCGTCACCGCCGCCGTGCCCGGAGCCACCGTGCACGAGGTGCCCGGGTGCGCGGGCCCGGACGGCCGCCCCGTCACCGGCGCCTACGCCCTCCTGCCGGACGGCACCGCCCTGGTCGAACTCGCCACCACCAGCGGCCTCCCGCTCCTCGGCGACCGCCTCGCCCCGCTCACCGCCACCACCCGGGGCACCGGCCAGGCGATCGCCGCCGCGCTCGACCACGGTGCCCGGCGGCTGCTGATCGCCCTCGGCGGCTCCGCCTCCACCGACGGCGGCGCGGGCCTGCTCGACGCCCTGGGCCTGCGGCTTCTCGACGCCGACGGCCGCGAACTTGCCGACGGCGGCGGTTCATTGGCCTCCACAGCCCGCGTGGACCGCACCCGGCTGCGCCCCGTGCCGCCGCGCGGCGTCCGACTGCTGACCGACGTCACCAACCCGCTCCTCGGCCCCGACGGCGCCGCCGCCGTCTACGGCCCGCAGAAGGGCGCCGATCACGCCGACATCCAGGTACTGGAGGACGGCCTCACCCGGCTGGCCGCCCTCCTCGGCGGCGCCCCGGCGGCGCCCGGCAGCGGTGCCGCCGGCGGGACGGCCTACGGGCTGACCGCCGTCTGGGGCGCCACCACCACCCCCGGCGCAGCCGCCGTCGCCGACCTGACCGGCCTCGACCGGGCGCTGGCACGGGCCGACCTGGTCGTCACCGGCGAGGGGCGCTTCGACGCCACCAGCCTGCAGGGCAAGGCCGTCGGCGAAGTCCTCACCCGGGCCCGGAAGTCCGGCGTCCCCGCCACCGTGGTCGCCGGCGAGTCGGCCTCCCCCGGCGTCCTCACCCTCAGCGGGCTCGCCGGCTCCGGCACGTCCGCCCGGGAGCGGGCGGCCCACTGGCTGCGCCGCGCCGGCGCGGAACTGGCACGAACCCGACCGGTGATGCCCTCACCCCCCTGACCGCGCGGCGAGCCCGTCCGCGCGCACCAGCCGCCCGTGTGGGCGGCCGGTACTGGTTCCACGCGTACCTCCTGCTCCATCCCCCACGGAGAACCCTCAAGGAGTCACCTGTGCGAAATGTCAGAATCCCCGCACTCGCAGCCGCCGCGCTGCTGGGTGCGACCAGCCTGCTCGCAGGTACGACCGCCCAGCCCGCCGCAGCCGAGTCGCTGCCGGGCAACATCGCCGACCACACCCTCCAGGCCACCCCGACGATGATCATCCGCCCCGGCAGCTGGCGGCAGACCAACGACGCGCTGGTCCGCGCCGACACCGATGCGGTCGTGGCCAACGGACTCGCCGCCAAGGGCTGGAACATCATCGCCGTCGACGACGACTGGATGATCAAGGCCAACGGCCAGGACTGGGACGGCACCCAGGTCGTTCCCGCGGGCCAGGGCGGCCGCGACGCGGCCGGCAACCTCATCAGCTCGCCCAGCAAGTACCCGCAGGGCATCAAGGCGACCATCGACTACGTCCACAGCAAGGGCCTGAAGTTCGGCATCTACGAGGACGGCGGCGACCTCACCTGCGACGGCGGGTCCGGCAGCTTCGGCCACTTCGCCCAGGACGCGGACTACTTCGCGAGCATGGGCGTCGACTACATCAAGATGGACTACTGCTACCCGCACCACCGGACGTCCACCTCCGGGCTCCTTCTCACCACGGACGCCGACGCGGACATGGCGATCGACGCGTACAAGCAGGCCGCCCAGGCCATCGCCGCGGCCAACGCCGCCCACGGCACGCACATGACCCTCAACTGCTCGGCCCCCGCCTACTTCAACTGGGACAACGCCAGCACCGACAGCGCGGTGTTCCGGAAGGTCATGGCCGGCGTGGCACTGTCCTCCCAGGAGTGGCGGATGGCCGCCGACATCGGCGGCAACAGCTGGTCCGCCATGCTCACCAGCCTCGAACAGGCCGACAACACCGCACAGTTCGCCCGCGCCGGCCACTACAACGACGTGGACCAGCTCGCCATCGGCCAGAGCTCGATGACGGTGCCCCAGCAGCAGGGCCAGCTGAGCATGTGGGCGATGTACTCCGCGCCGCTGAACATCAAGATGCCCGGCGCCGCCGCGTTCACCCCGCAGGTCGTCGCCGACGCCGGCAACACCGACGTCATCGCGATCGACCAGGACCGCCTCGGAGTCCAGGCCGTGCCCGTCGCCGAGGACGCCGCCACCGCGGTCTATGCCAAGCCGCTCGCGGGCGGCGACATCGCGGTCGCGCTGCTGAACAAGTCGGCCACCCCGCAGACCATCAGCACCACCGGTGACGACGTGGGCACCTCGGCGTCGAGCTTCACGCTCAAGGACCTGTGGACCAAGGCCGTCACCCCGAGCACCGGCACCATCTCGGCCACCGTCCCCGCGACCAGCGTGGTCCTCTACCGGCTGCACCCGGACGCCACGGCCACCTACTCCGACTGGAGGACGGCACTCAACTCCACCGCGATCAGCGACGACGACGCCGCCACCGCGGGCTCGTTCGACCGGGCCGGTGACAGCTTCTCCTCCGACGCACTGGCGGCCGCCGGTGTGACGCGGGGCTCCACGGTGCCGGCGGGCGGACAGAACTTCACCTGGCCGGGCGGCGGGTCCGGCACCTTCGACAGCATCGTGGCGCGCGGCCAGACCATCGAGTACCCGACCAGCGGGAAGAAGCTCGGCTTCCTCGGCGCCTCCAGCGGCGGCGACGTCTCCGGCACGCTGACCCTGACCTACACCGACGGCACCAGCAGCCAGGCGACCCTCGGCTTCCCGAACTGGCTCACCGCCCACCCGACCGCCTTCGGTGACAGCACCGCCATCACCACCACCCACCGCAACTCCCCGCACGGCCCTGACCAGTTCGGGACCAAGTACCTGGTCTCCTACGCCTCCGTCGCGGTGCCGGCCGGCAAGACCCTGGAGTCCATCACGCTGCCTGACAACTCCGCACTGCACATCTTCTCGCTCACCGACTCCTACTGAGCCTTCCGGCTCGTGCCGCGGCCACGGCACCGGATGTCCACCGGTGCGGCCGGATGACGAAGGCGGCACCGCCCCGTGCGGTGCCGCCTTCCCCGCTGTCCCCGTACCCGAGGACCACTGCTGGTACCTGTACCCGCCGGCGGGGAGGTTTCGCCTCCCGGGCCGAGGCGGCCCGGGAGATGGAGGCGGTGCCGGACGGTGAGCTGCGCGGGTCCGCTGGACCGCTCCCGTTGAACGACACGTTGCCATACAGGGCCCCAGTACCCGGGAGGACAGGCCTCGACGCCCTGGCCCCTGATGATCCGCACAGTCATGACGACCATAACCCTTCGTCACAGGACCCTACTGCTCGGCAGGTCGCCCCGATCCTGGATTCGAATGCAGACGGACCATCAGAGTCACTATTCGGCCCAGGCACGCTCCAACTGGGTGCGGAAGGTGGTGGGCTCCCGCCCGATCAGCTCAGCCAACGTCGAGTCGAGCGTGGTGAACTCGCCATCCCGCGCCGCGTCGAAGATGCTCAGTATCAGGTCGGCGATCGGGGCCGGGGCGCCGTGCGCCAGGACCTGCTCGCGGAAGGCGTCGTCGGGGACGACGGTGCGGGTGAAGGGCCGTCCGGTGGTCTGCGAAGCGATCTCGGCGACGGTGTCGAAGTCGAGCGCAGCCGGGCCGGTGAGCGGCGGGGTGGGCCCGTCGAAGCGGCCCTCGTCGAGGATGATCGCCGTGGTGGCCTCGGCGAGGTCGTCGTGGCCGGTCCAGGCGACAGGGCCGTCGGCGGGAAGGGCGATATCGCCGGTGTGGCGGGCGGACTCCAGGAACTGCAGGGCGCTGGCCGCGTAGAAGCCGTTGCGCAGCGCGGTCCAGGGCACGCCGGTGGCGCGCAGCAGGTCCTCGGTCCTGGCGTGGTCCCGGCAGGCCTGGAAGCGGGAGTCGTGGGCAGCGCCCATCTGGCTGGTGTACAGGATGCGGCCGACCTTGGCCTTCACGGCGGCGTCGATGGCGGCACGGTGGCCGCTGACGCACTCCTCGCCCGTGCGGTCGAGGGAGACGAGGAGCAGCTGCTCGGCCCCTTCGAAGGCGTGCAGGAGCGAGTCGGGGTCGTCGAAACTGCCCTGTCGGACACGGACGCCGCGGTCGGCGAGGTCCTGGGCCTTGCGGGGGTCGCGGACGCTGACGCCGACGCGGTCGGCGGGGACACGCTCCAGGAGGCGCTCGACGGTGCGGCGGCCGAGCTTTCCGGTGGCTCCGGTAACGATGATCATTGGGTTCTCCCGACGATGCTTCCGGTGGAATCATTCCAACAGTAACACTGGAAATTCCGATGGAAACAGATCCTCGGTATCATCGGTTCATGGCTACACGCGACTCAACCGACAGCCCTCGGCGCCGCATCCTCGAGGCAGCCGTCGAACTGCTGGAGAACGGCGGCCCTGACGCGGTGAGCACCCGCGCGGTCGCCGCCGCGGCCGGAATGCAGCCGCCGGCGATCTACCGCCTCTTCGGCGACAAGGAGGGGCTCCTTGAGGCCGTCGCCGAACACGGCTACGCGCAGTTCCTGGAGAGCAAGCGCGCGCAGCTCGACCCCGCCCCGCAGGACCCGGTGGAGGAGCTGCGTCGCGGCTGGGACGTGGTGGTCGGGTTCGGGGTCTCCCGCCCCGAGCTGTTCGCGGTGATGAACCGGGCCACCAGCCGGGGCGCGGACATGGCACACCGCGCGGGCCTGGAGATCCTCCACGGCCGGGTGCGCCGTCTGGCGGCCGGGGGATGGCTGCGGGTCGACGAGGAACTGGCCGCCCAGATCATCCAGGCCACCGGCCGGGGCGCGGTCACCACCTGGCACTCCACCCCGGCAGAACGCCGCAATCCGGCACTGCTGACCGCCCTCCGCGAGGCCATGGTCTCCGCCATCACCCGCACCGAACCAACACTCCCCGCCGAGGAGACCGGCGCCGCCGCGGCGGCCCGCGCGCTGCGCGCCGCCCTCCCCGACGACTCCGACGTCCTCAGCGACGCGGAGCAGCGCCTGCTGCGTGAGTGGCTCACGCGCCTGGCGGCGGATGGTGGCGCTCCGCGTGCCTGATCGCGCGTCAAGCACCCTCGTGCAGGTTGAACCTCACGAGGAGAGATCGTGCGATGAAGCAGCCTCCACAAGATGAGACAGCGGGCGACCACACGGCTCCGGCCGGCTTCCCCTTGCCCATAACGCGCCGCCGACGGAGTCCGTGGTCTCGTAGAAGGTCTTCGGGAAACCGGCGCCCTTGCACCACTTGGCCTGCTGGTCAGCTTCACGCCGTGGCCCTGGACGAAGCCGCCCTCCAGGTCGCTGTGCAGGAAGCCCTCGATCTCATTTCGCGACGTGTCGCGACACCGTCGCGGCCGGCTTCGGCGAGGCGGGGAAGACGGTGCTGTCGCTGTCGGGCGTGCGGGTGGCCAGGCAGTCGTCTCATCGGATCTTGATCACTGGGGTCCGGCCAGCCCAGGGACTCGGAGTGCCTTCCGCGATGGTGAATGCGGATTTCTGGAGATCCCCAGGCTCGCTCTTCGCTCCCGCTCAAGTCACCACCACCTGATAGCCGACGGGATACGCACCGCACTGGAGCATCAGCGCGCGGACGGCGGGATGCCGTTCATCTGCGACGAGGACACCTGGCTCACCGCCAACGCCGGCGTCGCCCTGCACATGGTCGGCGCCCCCGCACCCGTCCTGGACACCATCGCCGCACGCCTGCTGCACCTGCAGCACCACCGCGGCGGCTGGTCCTACACCGAACAGGCCCAACTGGCCGACGTGGACTGCACCTCGGTCGCCGCCGAAGCCCTCCACCTCACCGGTGTCGCCCACCACGCGCCGATCCGCCGCGCGATCAGCGCCCTGCACGCCCTGCGGGGCGAAGACGGCGGTTACCCCACCTACCTGGCCGGCGCACCGTCAGAAGCGTCCATGACCGCGGCCGCCGCCCACCACCGCGGCGCACCCGGCGGCGCGCGCTCGGTTTCGTGTGCGTCGCCGTCGTCCCCGAGGACGGGCGGTACTTCTCACCGCCAGGGATCACCTACATACTGCTGCGCACACCGTCGTCACCGACGATCTCTCTTGAAGCGCTCGTCCTGGGTCAGCCGAGCGATGATCCGGCTGCGCCGAGGGTGTCCCGCAGCCACTGCTCGACGCCTGCCACGTGCACCGTCGCCCAGGCGTGCGCGAGGTCGGGGCGGCGGTGGGCGATGGCGTCGAGGATGGCGCGGTGCTGCTGGCGGGTCCGGTCCACAGCGCCCTCCTCGGTCAGCCCGCGCCAGATCCTCGCCCGGGCGGTCGGGCCGGACAGGCCGTCGATCAGCGAGCACAGGACGGTGTTGCCCGA
>NZ_JBVINN010000068.1:0-29060 GCF_055579305.1 Kitasatospora sp. NPDC032757
GCGACGCGCCGATCTCCACCAGGGACTACTCGACCTCGCCTGCAGCATCATCTGCCTCCGACGCCTTCGAAAGTCATTCTGAAACGATCAGTTAGTCCTGGCCGTGGTGGACGGCGCCGACCTCGTCCTGATCCGCGACCACGCCGGCGCCCGCACGATCTTCTACGCCCGCGCCGACGGCTGCTGGGCCGCGTCCACCTCGCTGCGCACCTGCGGCACTGGCCCGCCCTCGGCACCGGCCTCAACCTGGCCGCCGTCCGCTCCTTCCTCACCTTCGCCTACCTGCCCGGCGAGGAGACCCTGCTGCGCGGCGTCCACGAGGCACTGCCCGACGGAGCCGCACTCACCCGTCTGAGTACTTCGCGCCCCCGGAACTGAGTATCCGTCCGCTGATCTCCGCGGCGCCGGGCGGCGAGGATCGGTGCATGACCAAGACCGCCTTCCGGCGCCACGAGAACTGGTGGCGCGCGCCGATGATCTCCACCCTGGCGACGGGGCTCTGCCTGCCGATCGCGCGCGGCCTGCGCGGGCTCGCGGAGATGGCCACCGACCCGTGCGACGGGCCCGGCTCCTGCCCCACCACCTACGCCCAACTGGCCTTCGCCGACCACCTGTTGCAGGCCGTCCTGGTGCTGGTCGTGGTGCAGTGGCCGGTGGCCTACTTCGCGTCGCCCGCGCGGGTGTGGGCCGCGCTGACGCCGGGCGCGACCCTGGGGCTGGCCGTGCTCACGATGGTCGGCACCCACCCCGGGGCATGAGGTCAGGCGAACGCCGAGGGGCGGCCGAGGGCGACCACGCGGTGGTCCTTGGTGCCGACGTAGATCCGGCCCTTGTCGGCGGCCGGCACGGAGAACTTGCCGACCGTGCCGAGCGGGAAGGACCGGCGCAGCTTGAGCGTGCCGCCCACCGGGACCGGGTCGTAGGCGCGCAGTTCGCCGCCCTCGCCGTACTGGCCGGTGCCGGACCAGATCACCCAGACCAGGGCGGAGCCGGTGCGGGTGCCGTCGGAGGTGACGACGGGTGAGCCGGACATCTTGAGGAAGTCCTCGGCGCTGGTGCCGGCGCTGGTCAGCTGCGGGGTGCCGGAGGCGGAGACGGAGTACTTGAGGGTGCGGAGCTTGCCGTAGTTCTCGACGGTGTAGACGTAGCCGCCGTCGCCGCCCCAGACGGCGGGGTGGCCCCAGACGCCGCCGTGGGGGCCGGTGATGCCGACGGCCTTGTCGGTGCCGCCGGGGCCCTGGCCCATGCCGCCGAGGTCGTCGCGGTCGAGCAGGAAGATCCGGCCGTCCTTGCCGACCCGGACGAGCAGCCGGGGGTGCGCGGGGGGTGCCGAAGACGTCGGCGGGGAGGGCGACCGGTCCGTTCGGTGGTGACGGAGACGGTGGTGACGTCCGCGCGGGCGGCGGCCGCGGGGGCCAGCAGGGTGACGCCTGCGAGTACCGCGGCGGCCCTGGTGGACCGTCTGTTGGTCCGGTTCATGGCGCCCATGGTTCGGCGTCAGGCGCGGGGCCACCAACGGAGGTGGTCCAGTCGGCGGTAGGCCGTTCGCCGCGTTCCATCCTCCGGGCGGGGCAGGTTGATCTATGGTCGTCGCGGCGCGCGCCACCGGGCGGGCGACGGGAAGGGCGGAGAAGCGGTGCGATTCGGAATCATCGGCACGGGCACGGTCGGGCAGACGCTCGCGGACAAGCTGGTGGCGCTCGGCCACGAGGTCATGCTGGGCTCGCGGACCAAGGACAACGAGAAGGCGGTCGCCTGGGCCGTGAAGGCGGGCCCGAACGGGCACCACGGCACCTTCGCCGACGCGGCCGCGTTCGGTGAGGTGGTGCTGAACGCCACCGCGGGAACGGTCTCGCTGGCGGCCCTGCGGGCGGCGGGCGCCGAGCGGCTGGCCGGGAAGGTGCTGGTCGACATCTCCAACCCGCTGGTCTTCTCCGCCGAGGGCGCAGCCACGCTGGACCCGGTGAACACCGACAGCGTGGGCGAGCAGATCCAGCGGGAGTTCCCGGACGCCCGGGTGGTGAAGGCGCTGAACACGCTGTCCGCGCCGGTGATGGTCGACCCGGGCCGGGTGCCGGGCGAGCACAACCTGTTCGTGGCCGGGGACGACGCCGGCGCGAAGGCCGAAGTGGTGGCGCTGCTGGGCGAGTTCGGCTGGCCGGCCGGGTCGGTCCTGGACCTCGGCGGGATCTCGTCCGCGCGGGGCATGGAGATGCTGATGCCGTTCTGGATCCAGCTGATGCGCACCTTCGGCACGACCGACTTCAACTACTCCTTCAAGCGCGCGCAGTAGCCGCCCCGACGGGAGCGTCCCCGCCCCTTCCGCTGCACGGGAAGAGACGGGGGCGCCGCCTACCGGGGGCACGGCCCACCGGGGGCGCGGCCTACCGCGGCCCGGTGCCGGCGGGCACCCGCGCGGCGGGCTCGTCCTCGACCGGTTCGGGGGCGGTGCCGTCCCGGGCCGGGCGCGGGACGGCGGCGCGGCCGGTGCCACCCGGCCGGGCGGCCCGGGCGAGCGACAGCTGCCGGTCGGCCGCCGCCTGGATGGCGTCCTTGTCGCCGATCTCGGCGTCCGGCAGCGCGTCCGGCAGCAGGTCCTCGAACAGCCGCAGCGGCCGGTAGGCGAGGCCGAGCAGGCCCCAGACCGCCAGCACCGCGCCGACCAGGACGAGCAGCAGTCCGGCGCCACGACCCGGCCCGGTGCCGAGCACCAGGCCGACCGAGTCGGCGAGCGCGCCGCCGGGCCGCATCAGCGGTTCGAAGACGTGGTCGGAGAGCGGGCAGGCGGCGAGGAAGCCGAGCGACATCATCGACATCGCCAGCATCTGGTTGGTGGCCAGTACGCGGCCCTGGAGCTCCATCCCGACCTTGGTCTGGATGGAGCTCCATCCAGTGCGAGTTGAGGATCATCAGTGCCGCCCAGAGGACGAAGAGCCCGCAGGCGGTGAGCGCGGGGGTAGGCCGGGCGTTGGAAGGCCGAGCAGACCGCGCCGGTGCAGGCCACCAGGTAGATGTGCCAGACCTCCAGCAGCCCGGCCCAGAGCAGCTCGCCGAGCACGAGCATGCCGGCCGCGGCCACGGTGTCCGTGACGATCATGATCTTCCGGCGGTCCACCCGGTCCGCGAGCGCACCCGCGAGCGGCAGCAGCAGGACGGCCGGCCGCACCGCGACCACCGAGATCATCGCGAAATCGAAGGCGGAGCCCGTCTGTTGGTACACCCAGACGCCGAGGGCGAAGGTGGACAGGCCGGTGCCGATCATCGAGACGAACTGCCCGATCGCCACCTTGGCGAAGGTGGCCAGCTCCGGCTCGCCGCCCGGCGGCCAGTCTTCGCAGCAAACGGACCAGGGGCGGTCGTGCACCGACGTGCCCCGTGCGCGGCCCTGCCCGTCGACCTCCGCATTGTCCGGCGCCCGCGCCGCAGCCCGGCCCGGTCCGGACCATCGCACCCCCACGAGGGGCCAGAATGGACGCCATGTCCCGACGCCGCCCCGCGCCCCGCGCCGCCGCCCCCGCAGCCCGGCTGCTGCCCTCCTCGCCCTGCCCGTGCGGCCTGCCCGCCGCCTACGGCGACTGCTGCGGCCGCTACCACCGCGGCCAGGCCGCCGCGCCCACCGCCGAGGCGCTGATGCGCTCGCGCTTCAGCGCCTTCGCCGCCCACGACGAGGCCTACCTGCTCCGCAGCTGGCACCCCGACACGCGGCCCGCCACGGTCGACTTCGACCCGGCGCTGCGCTGGGTCCGCCTGGAGGTGCTCTCGACCACGGACGGCGGCCCGTTCCACACCGAGGGAACGGTCGCCTTCCGCGCCCACTACACCGAGGGCCGGGAGGAGGGTGCCCTGACCGAGCACAGCCGCTTCGTCCGCCACGAGGGCGCCTGGGTCTACCTCGACGCCCTCACCGTCGACTGACAGCGCCCTCACCGTCGGCCGACGGTCGCCCGGCCGCTACAGGTAGTCGTCCAGGCGGGCCAGCGTGAAGCCCTGCGCGGTGACCTCGTTCACGACCTTGCGGAGCAGGTCGGGCATGGTGCCATTCCACAGGTCGGTGCCCCGGAAGTGGGTGAGGATGATGTCGCCGGGGTGCAGCCGCTGGTCGTCGTACCGGTACTCGACGTGGTCCGGGAAGGCCTCCTCGTTCCAGAGCGGCACCGCCTCGATTCCGCAGGAGGCGGCGGCCCGCAGGGTGTCGTCGTTGTACTCGCCGTACGGGGGCCGGAACAGCCGGGGGCGGGTGCCGATCTGCTCCTCCAGCTGGTCCTGCTGGCGGCAGATCTCGTCGCGCTGCGTGGCGTAGTCGAGCACCTTCAGGTTGCGGTGGTTGATGGTGTGGTTGTTGACCGCGTCGCCCTGGGCGGCGAGCCGGCGGAAGTAGCCGTAGTCCGAGCGGGCCAGGTAGTCGGCGACGAAGGTGCTGAGCGGTACCCCGAGCTCGTCCGCCATCCGGGAGAAGTCCGGGTCTTTCTCGGCCCCGTCGTCGACGGTCAGGAAGACGATCTTCTCGTCTGTCGGGACCCGGTACACCACCGGGGGCAGCCCGTCCTGGAGCTTGACCCCCTGCACGGGCTTCAGCTCCGGCTTGACCGCCGGCCGCCGGGGCGCCCGCGGCGGCAACTGCTCCAGTCCCCACCGGTGCGCGGTCTCCAGCTGGGTGCGGACCGCCGCCTCCCGGCGGGCCACCGCCTCGCTGCTGCTCTCCTCCTCGGCACGGGCCAGCCCCGGCAGCGCCAGCGGCACGGCCGGCGGCTTGGGCACGCCACGGTCGGCCGCCGGACCGGCCTCGGCCTGCCCGCCCTGCTCCTTGGCCTGCCCCTTGCCCTGCCCCTTGCCCTGTTCCTTGCCCTGCTGCCCGTCCTCCCCGGCCGGCGCGGCGCGCACGCCGGCCCCCGAGGACGGCCCGCCCTGTCCGCCCGGAGCGGCGCAGCCGGCGACCACGGCGGCCAGGCAGACCGCCGCCAGGAGACCGGCCCCGGCCCGGCGGCCGGTCCGGTAACTTTCCCTCAGGCCCCCATTAATACGATGATCGGATGGTGTGTCCATGGAGCACTGCTCCCCCGACACACCCGCTCGCCAATCCCCCCATCACCCGCCCGGCCCTACCTCCCCAGCCCCCGGGCCCACGTCGCGAGCACCTCGAAGTCGGCTTCCACCAGCCCGCGCCCCGGATGCACCCGGTGCAGCAGCGCCGGCCCCGGGTGCCGCGCGGCCACGTACGCCCGGTCCGTCTCCCCGATGTCGTCGTCCACCCACGCGAACGGGCGGCCGGCGGCCCAGCTGACGATCGGCCAGGTCTTCGGGCTGGTGTCGTCCGGCCGCCAGACCGCCGGGCCGGGCAGCGCGACGAACGGCAGCGGGGGGAGGCCGAGCACGGGCCCGATCCAACGGTTGGCGCAGTCCTGCCAGGTGGTCGCCCAGACCAGGTCGAACGGCAGAGCGCGCAGGCGCTCCCCGTGCGCCTCGTCCAGCCACACCTCCACCGCCGCCCCGCAGGACCACACCGGCTCGGCCCGGTGCGGGCGGTAGCCTGCCGGACGGACCTCCGGGCGTGCGTGGTACGGGTTGAGCGGGCCGTCGACATCCAGCAGGAGGACCGGGCGCGGGAGTTGGTTCACCGTCCGCACGGTACCGGGGCACCACCGGCCCGGCCTCGGAAAACGCCTCGCGGCCGAGGTGGCAGGGCGTCGATAATGTGCGCATGACGATCAGCACGCCGCGTACTTCTGACCTCTGGGCCGTCTCCCGGGCCGACGTGGGCTCCGCGGAGGCAAAGGCGTTGCTGCGCGAGTACTACAGCGATGTCGCCAACCGGTACTACCGGCTTCACCTGCGGCGCGACTGCACGGACGAGGAGATCGAGTCCGGCCTGGCCGACACGCCCAGTGACGACCTGGCCGAGCCCACCGGGCTGTTCCTGCTCGGCCGTTACGGCGGCGAGGCGCACTCTTGTGCGGGGCTGCGCATCCGCGACGCCGACACCGTCGAGCTGACCAGGGTGTTCGTCCGGCACGCCCTGCGAGGCACCGGTGGCGGCGGCCGTCTGCTGGCCGCCGTGGACGAGGCGGCCCGCTCGCTCGGTGCGGAGCGGATCGTCCTCGACACCCGGCTCGACCTGGTCGAGGCCCGCGCGCTCTACGCCCGCCACGGCTACCGCGAGATACCGGCCTACAGCAGCGGCCCGTACGCCCAGGTCTGGTACGGGAAGGACGTCACGGCACTGGCCACCGGGCGCGGCCTGGCCGAATGACCGTCACACGGGTCAGCTGACCCGCCCGGGGACGGGCAGGGCTGCGGAGCCGAGAGCCGCGCGCAGCTCGGCCGCGTCGGGCGGGGCGGCGCCGGGGCGTGCGACGGTCAGGGCGGCGGCGGTCACGGCCCAGGTGAGCGCCTCGGCCAGGCCGGCTCCGGTGTGGCGGGCGTGGAGGAGGGCGGCCGTGAAGGAGTCGCCGGCACCAACGGTGTCGGCCACCGTGACCGGGAGCGCGGGTGCCTCGGCGCGCCGGCCGTCGGCGGTGAGCGCGAACGCGCCGTCGGCGCCGCGGGTGACCGCCACGGTGGCGGGGCCGAGGGCGAGCCAGTGGCGGGCGACGTCCTCAGGGGCCTGCCCGGGGTAGAGCCAGGCGAGGTCCTCGTCGCTGGCCTTGACCAGGTCGCTGAGCCCGACGCAGCGCTCGACCCGGCGGACGGCCTGCCCGTGCCCGCCCATCAGCGCGGGCCGCACGTTGGGGTCGTAGCTGACGCCTGCCCGGCCGCGCCACCGCTCGGCCAGACCGAGAACGGCCGTGGCGCCGGGCTCGGTGACGGCGGCGATCGACCCCAGGTGCAGATGGCCCGGCTGGTGAGGGAGTCGGCGCGCGGCGCCGGCGGGCAGCGTCCAGCCGATGTCGAAGGCGTACTGCGCCCGGCCCTGCCCGTCGAGGCGGACCACGGCGGACGGCGTCCGGCCGCCCTCGGCCGGGTCGGCCAGCACGGTGACCCCGGCCGATTCCAGGTGCGCCCGGATCAGGCGGCCGTTGGGGTCGGCGCCGAGCTGGGTGAGCAAGGTGGTCGGCCGGCCGAGCCGGGCCAGCCCGTAGGCGACGTTGGCGGGGCTGCCGCCGGGGTGGACCCGGTCGGGGGCGCCCTCGGTGCGGACGATGTCGGCGACGCACTCGCCGACCACCAGGACGTGCGGGGCGGGGCTGGTCAAGGCTGCGACTCCTGCCGGTCCGGGCCACCGGCGCAGCGGCGGGCGCCGGGGTGCTTGCGGCTGACCAGCCTACGCGGTGGAGTGCTGCCGGACGCGACCCTGCCCGGGTTTCCGGGCACCGGGCAGGGCGCGGGCACGAAGGACGGCCGCCGGACCTGGCCAGGTTCTCCGACGGCCGTGGCCCCGTCCGTCAGGGGGCGGGGCACTTCGAACGCTATGACAGTCCGCAGCCGCTCGGCCACCACAGTCGTCCGTCCGGGGGATGCCGCGTGTCACAACGGGCCACCCGAACCGCCCTGCCCCTCCGCTACGATCCGTACGCGCATGATCGCAGAGCGGTACTGGCATTCCCTCCCGAGGCCCGCCGCCGGCCGACGACACGAGCCCGCGAAGGACGACACGAAAGCGGTGATCACCCTGTTCAGGCCCCGTTCCGGCCTCGCCGCCGCAGCCGCGCTCGCCGCGCTGCTCGTCGGTACCGCCGTGCCCGCCGCCACGGCGTCCGCCACGGCCGGCGCCGCCGATGCCGGAGGTGTCGGCGATCCGGTCTTCCCCTCCCTCGGCACCGCGGGCTACGACGCGCTCGCCTACGACCTCGCCTTCCGCTACCGCCCGGACAGCCGGACCGTGGACGCCACCGCCGTGCTGACGGCCCGCGCGCTCACCGCGCTGCCGAGCCTGGAGCTCGACGCACTCGGTCTGGCCGTCCACACCGTCCGGGTCAACGGGCAGCCTGCGGAGTTCCGCCCGCACGGCGAGAAGCTGACGGTCGTCCCGGCCCCGGCGGTGCGGCGCGGCGCCGTGCTGCGGGTGGAGGTCGCGTACACGGCCGACCCGCGGGCGAAGCTGCCGCACACCGGCTGGGTGCCCACGCCCGACGGCTTCGCGGTGGCCGGCCAGCCCGACGGCGCGCACACCGTGTTCCCGTGCAACGACCACCCGAGCGACAAGGCCCGCTTCACCATCGACGTCACCGCGCCGGACGGCCTGCTCGGTGTGGTCAACGGCCGTCTCGCCGACACCGGCCACCCGGCGCACGGGCTGACCACCCGGCGGTACGAGTCGCGCGAGCCGATGGCCACGGAGCTCGTGCAGGTCTCGGTCGGCGACTACACCGTGCGCGAGCGGACCGGCCCCGGCGGGCTCCCGCTGCGCGACGTCGTCCCGGCGGCCGGCGCCGCCGCGCTGGAGCCGGCGCTCGCGCTCACCCCCGGTCAGCTGGAGTGGGCCGAGCAGCACCTCGGCCCGTTCCCGTTCGAGACGTACGGGCTGATGCCCGCCGGCACCGACGACCCGGCCGCCTTCGGGTTCACCGGGCTGGAGACGCAGACCCTGACGCTCTACAAGCCGGACTTCCTGCTCCAGCCCGAGCCGCAGATCGGCTCGCACATGATGCACGAGCTGGTGCACTCGTGGTTCGGGGACAGCGTCTCGCCGGGCACCTGGGCGGACCTCTGGCTCAACGAGGGGCACGCCGACCTCTACGGCCTGATGTACCGCTACGAGCGCGGCTGGCCCGACTCGGCCGGCTTCACCACCCTCACCGACCGGATGCGCGACGTGTACGCCCAGGGCGACCAGTGGCGGCACGACTCCGGACCGGTGGCCGCGCCGACAGCGGCCGGCCTCTTCGACAGCCAGCGCTACACCGGCGGCGCGCTGGTGCTCTTCGCGCTGCGCGAGCGGGTCGGGGCGGACGCCTTCGACCGGATCGAACGGGCCTTCCTCCGCCGGCACCGGCACGGCACGGCCACCACCGCGGACTACATCCGCACCGCCTCGGCGGTCTCCGGCCAGGACGTCACCGCCTTCCTGACCGACTGGCTGTACGGCAAGCGCACCCCGCCCATGCCGGGCCACCCCGGCTGGAGGGCCGCCCCGGCCATCACCACCACCGACCCGGCGGCCCGCGGTCTGACCGCCGTGACGCACGGCTCCGGGACGCTCTGAGCACGAGTAGGCCCGCGGTGCGCACGCCGCGGGCCCCGGGCCGCGGCGGCGTCCGGGCCGTCTGAGCCCTCCGATCCGGCCGAGCGCTCCGGGCCGTGGGTTGTCGGTTGTACGCCCGGCGCGCCGGTCCGGTGCGCTCGGGCGCCCTGCCGCGCGCCCTTGGAGGGCGGGGCCCCCGGGCGCATCGTGGTGCCACGGCCCGCCCGCCGCCCGGCCGAGTTCCGGCCGGCTCGCGGGCCGTCCACCGTTCCCGGGCACAGCCCCCGGCCCCCGGCGCGCAGCCCGCAGCCCGCAGCCCGCAGCCCGCAGCCCGCGCAGGATCCCCGGGCAGGGCACCGGCCACGTCCCGGAGAATGTCCCGAGAAAACCGCCACCACCAGGCAACCGAGGCGGGCTCCCACCGCGTTCAGCTGCCGTGAGACGAACACGGACGACACCGAGGACGCGGCCGGCACGGCCGGAACGTCCGGCGGACGCGGCAGGGACGACGGGAACACCGACGGGCACACCATGGCGGGGGCGGGACGATGAGGGAAGCGATACCGGACTTCGAGGAGTTCGTCGCCGCCCGCAGCCCGCGTCTGCTGCGCATGGCGTGGCTGCTGACCGGCGATCCGCACCTGGCGGAGGACCTCCTGCAGACGGCGCTCGCCAAGGTGTGGCCGAAGTGGGACAAGATCTCCATCGAGCGGCCGGAGGCGTACGTCCGGCGCGTGCTGGTGAACTCGCACGTCTCCTGGTGGCGCCGCCGCTGGCAGGGGGAGCTGCCGCACGGCGAGCTGCCGGAACCGCCGACGGACACCGACCCGTTCGAGGACGTGGTGGTCGGCCAGGTGGTCGCCGCCGCCGTCAGGGCGCTGCCACCGCGGCAACGGGCCGTGGTGGTCCTGCGCTACTTCGAGGACCTCAGCGTCGAGGAGACGGCCGAGGCCCTGGGCTGCACCACGGGCACGGTGAAGAGCCAGACGCACCGCGCGCTGTTGGCCCTGCGCGGCACCCTGCCCGCCCGGGAGCTGCTGCTGGACGGAGGACGCCGTGACCGGGTCTGACACCGGCCGCTACGGTGACGCGTACGGCCAGGGCCACGACGAGCCCGTCGACACCGAGGTGGAGCGCGAGCTGCGCGTCCTGTTGCAGCGGGCCGCCCCGGACCTCCCGGCCCCCGACGACCGGATGGACCGGGTCCGCGAGCGCGCCGCCCGGACCCTCCGACGGCGGCGGACCGCCGCGCTGGCGGCCGGGCTGACCACCGGTCTGGTCGCCGCCGCCCTGGCCGCCGCCCCTGCCCTCGCACCCGGCCCGTCGGCCACCGTCCTGCGGCCCGCGACCACCGCGCCGCCGCTGCCGGGAGCCCCGGCGGTGCCCGCACCGACCCTCGCCACGGACGCCCCGAGCCCGGTACCCAGTGCCGTGCCGACTTCCGTGCCCGGTGCCGCGACGAGCAAGTCCCCGGCCCCTGAGGTCAGCGCCTGGCCGCTGCGGTTCCCGGATCTCGGCGGGGTGACCGTCGACCTGCCGGCCGGCTGGTCGAGCACGGCCGTCCCGGCGGCCGAACCGCGCGCCTCCACCGGGTACGTGGCGAGCGAGCCGCTGGACCCCAAACCGTCCTGCGGGCCCCAACAGAGTTCCTGCGGGCCGGTCGGCCGACTGGCCGGCGGCGGTGCGCTCGTCACGATCACACTGGTCGGCGACCAGGACACGGCCGAGAAGCTCTCGGGTGGCCGCGCGATGGTCGAGACCGACGTCGACAAGTCATGCGGCCTGCGCGGTGGTACGCGTGAAGTGGTGGGCCACCGGATCGTCGCCGTTGCGAACGCGGCGGCCGTGGTCGAGCTCACCGCCTGTCTCAACCGCCCGTCCGGGCAGACCGTGCAGCAGGTGCAGCACATCCTCGACTCGGTCCGCACCACCGGCGACGCCCCGACCGCCCCCAGCAGCACCCGCGGCTGACCGCCGCATCCCCCCGCACCCCCCGAAGGCGGCTGCGCCGTGCCCGTACCCGGTCCTGCCCGGGCCGCGTCCCCGCCGGGCCGGGCTGCTCCCGGCCGGGGGCGCACCACCGCGCCGGCCCGGCCGTCCGGGCGCGTGGCCCCGCGCGGTCACGGGCCCCACCGGACGGCCGGGCCGTCGCGGTCACACATCGGCGATCCGCGGGTGCCCCTCCCCGGCCCCGTCCGGGTGACCCCACCGGCCCTCCCTGAAGGCGCGCTCCGCCCTCGCCACCACCCTCGGCAGGGCCTCCTCGAACTCGTCCAGGCCGCCGATGGCCTGCTGCCCGCTGTGGGTCTGCCCGGCCCGCAGGGCCTCCCCGGCCGACAGCGCACGGCGGCTGAGCGCAGCCGGCTCGGAGGCGTCGGCGGCCGCCCCGGGACCGTCCGCGCTCCACGGCTCGAGCACGCCCATCCAGCCCGTGTTCCGTGCGCTGACGCGCCGCAGCAGCGAGAACCGGCGGGTGTCCCGCAGCGCCCACCGGTCCAGCAGCAGGACCATCGGGCCGACGGGCGCCCCGTCCTCCAGGAGCCGCTCCGCCTCCGGCTCGAAGTCCTGGACCGAAGGGCTGAACCCCCACTGCCGGGCCAGGCCCTCCGTGTGCTCGGCCAGCGAGCGCGCCAACACACCCCGGTAGGGGTTCCAGTCGGTACGCCGGGGCCCGTAGGCCTCGGGTCGCCGCCCGGGCGGCACTTCGTCCCGCCGGTAGGCGAGCACCAGGATCCGCAGCTCCCGCGGCGGCGTCGCGTCCTCGAACGCGCTGGGCAGCGTGGCGAGGTCGAGCACGCGGCCGACCGGGATCACCGTCTCCTCCGCCACCTTGACGATCCGCCGGGCCAACCGGTGCACCGCCAGGTCGTAGGCGGACCGGAAGGAGCCGATCGTCATCAGGGCGTACATGCCCTCGGCCGCGTAGTCCGGGCCGAAGCCGCTCTGGTTGACCTGGAGCTGAGCCGCGGCCTCGGGCAGCCGGTGGCGCGTCGGCGGAGTCCACTGGACCGGGACGATGCCGCTGCTGCGCTCCGAGTCGGCGCTCACCGGGAACACCTGCCGCCGGGAGAAGGCGTGCCACTCCCGGCCGCACGGCACGCTGGCGAAGTACCGGGGCGAGTACAGCGGGACGAACACCCGGCAGGTCGCCAGCGCCTGGGCCCGCCGTTCGGACGCGCCCCGGCTGCGCCCGTCGTCCATCATCCCGACCGGCACTCCGTCGGGCACGTTGGTGAGCTGCAGGATCGCGTCGCTGAGGTCCTCGCAGAGCTTGCGCACCCAGAAGCCCGGGTCCATCCGGCCCTCGGTGGGCGGTGCGTGGGCATGGCTGAGGTAGAAGTACGGCCGGACCACGTCCTCCTCGTCCTCGCCCCCCACGGCCGGCAACCGCGGCAGTCGGCGGGTGAGGTAGGCGTCCGCCGCCGCCTCGATCGCCTCGGCGCGGTCGTCCGCGCCGAGGCCCCGGGCCCCCTGGGCGAGGCGGAGAAGGTCCCCGCGGTCCGCGTGCTCGAGCAGGGCCCGCCACAGGGTCTCCGGCGGGATCAGCCCGGGTGGCCGGCGCCTGTGCTGCTGCCAGCCCTCCACGAGCGGATGCATGGTGTACGAGAAGCCGTCGGCGGCGGCGCCGGAGGCCGTGCGACGGTCGGCGCGGAACAGCCCTACGCGGCCGGCCTCCTGCGAGGTCGCGTAGGCCATCGCGCCCCCGAACCAGTCCTCCGGCCCGCTGCTCCGCCCGTACGCGCTCAGGTACCCGGGTGCCGCCGCCTCCAGCAGCCGGTCGGGCAACGCGCGCCGGTGCCCCAGCCGGAGGGTGTCCAGCGCCGCGTCCAGGACGGCGCGCACCATGACGGGCGCCTGTTCGAAGCCGGCCCGGAGCCCGGGTGCCGCCGCGAGCACCTGGACGACCCGGCGATCCCGGGCCGCCTGGACCGCCTCGGCGAGCCGGGGGTCGAGCCGGGCCGCGGCGTCGGCCTCCTCACGGGTGAACTCCTCGGGCACGTGGACCCGGGCCCGGTCCAGGAGGCGCTGCAGGAGACTGCCGGCGAACCTCGCCCGCGGGCTGTCGTCCGGGTCCTTCATCCGGAGCGTGCCGAGGACCAGGACCGGGCCGCGGGAGCGGTCGGCGAGCAGCTCCGCCAGCTGGTGGGCCGGCCCGCCGCCGCCGGCCCGCGGGGCGGCGAGCACCTCCACTGCGTCGTCGAGCCAGACGACCGTGTGGGGTCCGATCCCGTCCAGCCCGGCAGCGCCCGCCCCCGGGGGCTCGGGCTCGGGCCGCCAGAGCCGCCACCCGGCCGGCAGGCGGCGCAGCGCCTCGAAGCACGCCCTGGTCTTCCCGGTGGCCCGGGCGCCGGTGACCAGCACGGCCGTGCTCCCGCCCGCCAGGCCACCCCGCACCAGCTCCGCCACGGCGGTGTCCAGTTCGCGCCGGACGTAGGGCACCAGCGTCGGCAGGGCGGGCTCGTCCGGCAGGCGGTCCGCGGGCTTGACGCCGAGCAGTTCGGGCCGCTCCAGGGCCTCGGCGACCGACATGGCCACCCGATGCGGCTCCCGGCCGGCGGCACCCCCCGCCGACTCGGCGAACGGCAGCGCTCCCGGTGCGACCGCGCGGGCCCGCGTTCCGTCCGCGACGTGGCCGGCCAGGAAGTCGGCGGCGGCGGTGCGGCGCGACCGGAGGTAGGCGGCGACCTGGTGGTGGACGGTCCGGCGGATCTCGGCGACGTCCTCACGGCGCTGGGCACCGAGCAGGGCGTCACGGACACCGGGCAGGAAGTCGAACTCGACGCCGTCGGGGTCGGTGCCGGGCGGTGGGGCCTCCCAGGGGGCGAGCAGGCCGCCGAGCAGGACCTCGGCGAGGTGGCCGTGGTCGGCCTGCGGGAGCATCGCCCGACGGACGAGCGTCATCACCGGGAGGACCAGCGGCACGGCGGACAGGTGGCCGGCCAGCTCCTGCGCCAGTGGAGAGGCGGTCTCGCGGAACTGCTTCAGCGCCAGTTCGGCGGTGGCCGGCGGTGCGGCGGGGGCGGCGGCCGGCGGTGCGGCGGGATCGACGGCGGGGACCGGTCCGGCCCCGCCGGCGAGCAGGCAGCTGAGCCGGCCGCGCCGGCCACCGCCGGACACCAGGGCGGCGAGCGCGGCCAGCGACGACGGGCTCGGGTCCACCACCGGCACCGGCATCGGCCGGACCCCCGTGCCGGCCCCGTCGCCCGGCGCGGCCCGCAGCCTCCGGCGGGAGCGGCCGCGCGGGCGGGTGGCGGCGGCCTCCCAGCCGGCGTTGGGGGCTGCCGGGCCGGTGGCGCGCAGCCAGACCGGGGTGGGGCGGACGGCCCCGCGGGACCAGAGGCGTTCGGGCAGGACGTTGAGCACGGCGACGGACCCGTGCCGGCCCCACCCGCGCAGCACCGCGTCCAGGGCGGGCCCGCCCCACCCGGCGCCGACGGTGTCGGTGACCACCAGGACCAGGCGGCGGCCGGACGGGTCGGCGATCTCCTGCGGCCGGCGCGGCGCCCCGCCGGGGCGGGCGGCGAGGCCGGGCAGTCCCCCGGCCTCGGTGCCGCTGAGGTACCAGGTGCGGACGTCGCGGAAGACGCCGGTCTGGGCGATCACCCGGCGCAGCTCGGCGACCAGGTCGTGCCAGAGGGTCATCGAGCGGTGGGTGTCGATGACGAGGGCGAGGTCGAGCCAGCGGCCGGGGGTGGGGCGCAGGACGGGCACCAGCAGGCGCTGGTCGACGCCGGCGCTGACGGTGGCCTCCTCGTCGAGTTCGGTCTCACCACGGCTGTGGGCGAGGGTGCGGCGGCCGAGCGGGCGCAGGGCGCGCATGACGGCGAGCGGGTCGGCGAGGGCGGCGGCGCGGGCGACGCGGACGAGGTCGCCGCGGGCGGCGCCGGGGCCCGGCTCCGTGCCGCCGGGGGCGGCCAGGTCGGCGGTGGCGTAGTGCTGTTCGAGCGGCCCGCCGGTGCGGCCGGGGGCGGGTTCCGGGCCGTCGGCGGCGCCTGGTCCCGGGGGCGGGTCCGCTGCCGGACCGGCCGGGCCCGCGGGGCGCTGCGGCCGGTCGAGGGCGGCGCCGCCGAGGCAGCCGGCCAGCCAGAGGACGTCGGCCAGCTCCTCCGCGCCCAGGCCGGCGGCCGAGGCGGCGTCGGCGTCGGCGAGCGCGCGCAGCAGCCGGTCCGTCACGGCGAGGCCGGACCGGTGAGCTTCTGCAGGACGGTCTGCAGGAACACGTCGCGCTCGGTGTCGTCCGACCAGGCGCCGCTGAGCCGGAGCTGGACGGCGTTGAGGAGCTGGTCGGTGGCGAGGTCGCCCTCGGCCCGCCGCTCGTCGAAGGCGCGGATCAGGCCCTGGACGAGGTCGCGGCGCCGGTCGTCGAGGTCCATGGGGAGGTGGAGCCGCTGTCTGATGATCTGTTCGAGCCGGGCCGGGCCGGGTGGCTGGACGTGCAGGCGGATGCAGCGGCGGAGGAAGGGCGGCGGGAAGTCGCGCTCGTTGTTGCTGGTGAGGACGACGATCGGGAAGGCGCGGCACTGGACGCGGCCGTGGTCGACGGCGACGGTGGCATCGGCGGGGCGCAGGCCCTCCGCGGCGTCCGGGGTGTCGTCGGTGCCGATCCGTACACGTGGTTCGCGGGCGGCGATCCGGGCGAGTTCGGGGATCTCGAAGCCGCCGTCCTCGAAGACGGTGAGCAGGTCTCCGGGAAGGTCGATGTCGCTCTTGTCGATCTCGTCCACCAGCAGGACGCGCGGGCGCTCCTGCGGGAGCAGCGCGGTGCCGAGCGGGCCGAGCCGCAGGTAGGGGGCTATCGAGCGGCCGGGAGCCGACTGAGCCGGTGAACCGCCGTGCAGCTGCTGGAGGTTGGCGTCGTGCAGTCGGCTGATCGCGTCGTAGCGGTAGAGGCCGTCACGCAGGGTGCTGCGGCTGGTGATCGGCCAGTGCAGGACCGGGCCGAGGCCGAGGTCGGTGGCGATGCTGTAGGCGAGGGTGGACTTGCCGACGCCGGGTTTGCCGGTGACGAGCAGTGGGCGGCTCAGGTAGAGGGCGGTGTTGACGGCGTCGGTCTCGGCCTCGTCGGCGACGTAGCCGGTGCCTCGCCGGGCGGTGCGGTCCCAGGCGTGCCCGGAGGGGCCGGGCGGCCGGTACTGCGGGTCCGGCGTGCCGTCGAAGTCGCGCCAGGGCGGCTGCTTGCCGGCCAGCCGGGCGAGGCGGGCATCCGGGGTGCCCTCGCCCTGGTAGATCCACCAGTCCTTCATATGCTGCTTCCTTCCCTTCCAGGCCGGAGGGCGATCCCCCGTCAGGACAGCGATCTGGTCCGGGGCCGGTGCTCGGGGTCGTCCCAGAGCAGTCCCAGGCGTGCGCCCACCGGGCAGTCGGCGCAGCCGCCCGGGGCCGATCCGATCCGTAACTTCCTTACTGCGTCGGGCAGTCGGTCGAGGTCGAGGGCTGGGGCGAGGCCGGTGGCGGAGCCGGCGGCCGTGTCCGCGGCGCGCGCCTCGGCGTCGTCGGCCGCGCCGGCACCGTCGGCCGCGCCGCCACCGTCAGCCGCGCCGGCACCGTCAGCCCCGTCGGTCACGGAGGCGAGGAGGGCGGCGAGGGTCTCGGGCCCGGGGCAGCAGGCCGCCCCCGCGCCGGCCCGCCGCCAGACGGCGATGGGCAGGCCCGCGTCCAGGACCAGTTCCAGCCGGTCGACCAGCGGTGCGCCGTGCCGGTCGAGGAGGGCGCAGACCGGGTGGCCCTCGGCGCCGAGCCGGTCGGCGAGGCCGGGGCCGAGCGGGGTGCTCCCGGTGAGCGCGTGGACGGCGTCGGGGTGGCGGCCGCCGTGTTCGCGGTACCAGGCCCACTTGCGCCGCCACCGGTGGCCGGACTGGTGGGTGCGCTCCTCGGGGCAGCGGACCAACACCTCGTAGGAGGTGCCGAGTTCGGCGGAGCGGCGGCCGCGGGTGGGCAGCGGCCAGCGTTCGAACTCCTCGTCCAGCAGCGGTTCGGGGACGTGGAACTCGATCCGCCGCAGCTCGGGGCCGGCCGCGCCGAACAACTGCCGGACCAGCTCCTCCCGGACGGCGGCCAGGGCGATCGGGCGGGCGGACTCCCAGAGGGCTTCGAAGCCCTGCCGGTGGAGCCACATCCGGACCAGGTAGGCGTCCTCGTCGGCGGACTCGGTGAGCTGGACGTGCAGTTCGGCGCGGCCGTCGCGCTCCCGCGCCGGCGGTACGGGGACGGCGTCGGCGCCGAGCCGCAGGCCGGTGCGCCGGACCCAGTCGGCCAGCCGCTCGGCCCGGGCCCGGTCCTCCTCGCGGGCGGCGAGGTAGCGGACGAAGGCGAGCGGGAGCGGGAGGCGGCGGGAGCCGGACCCGAGCCGGCGGTCGAGGTCGCGCACCACGGCCATCGGTTCGGCGGCCGGCAGCGCCGGTCCGGGCGGGGCGCAGTCGGCCGCCTCGAAGGCCCAGCGGTAGGCGCGGTAGGCGTCCGGCGGCAGGCCGGGCCCGGGGAGGAGCCCGTGCAGCTCGGCCCAGGCCTGGTCGTCGAGCCGGGGCGCGCCGGGCGGCTCGTGCGGCCAGCCGTCGTCGGTGACCGGATTGCCGTCCCAGTCGCTGATGCGCCACTGGATCTGCTGCCAGGCCTGGCCCCGGTCGGCGAGCGCGGCGAGGTCGGCGTGCACCTCGCGGGCGATGTCGGGCAGGTGGCGCAGGCTCTCGTCGAGGCTGCGGCCGGCCAGCCGGGCCAGCAGGGTGTCGGTGAGCCGGCCGGCGCCGCCGATGTTCTGGGCGGGCAGGCCGGGCCGGGCGGCGTAGAGGACGAAGGTGCTGCGACTGCGCACCGGGCGTCCGTTGCCGTAGTCGACCCGACCGAAGGTGGGGCCGGCTCCGGTGCGGACGTCGAGGCGGCAGGCGTCGCCGATCGAGACCACCCGGCGGAACCGCTGGTTGACCTTGCTGGAGCGCCAGAATCGCAGGGCGGAGTCGAGGTCGAGGTGACGGATCGGCGGGGCGGAGGCGTCGGCGAACGGCAGCAGCAGCTGGTCGTCGTCGCCCGCGTAGCCGTGACCGGCCCAGTAGATGAGGAGCAGGTCGCCGTCGCACTTGGGCAGTTCGCGCAGCAGCGCGTCCTCGATCTCGTTGCCGGTGGCGGGGCGGTGGGCGGGCAGCCGTGCTGCGCCGGCGGCTGCGGCGGGCGCAGCTCCCGGGCCGACGGGGGCGGGCGCAGCTCCCGGGCCGGCGGGGGCGGGCAGCGGGGAGAGGAAGAGCCGGACGTTCGCGGCGGGAACGCCGGCCGGGCCGGTGAGCCACTCGGCGAACCGGACGGCGTCCCGGGCTGGGCCGCGGAGGTCCCAGTCGGCGCCCACCCCGTACGACTCGATGCCGACGACGAGGGCGAAGACCCGTTCGGGCGCGAGGAGCTCGGCGTCGTCGCCGGCGAGGTGCCTCACCCGGCGGCTCCGGCGGCCGGCCTCGCGGGCGCGCTCCCGGCCAGCGCGGCGGCGATCCGGTCGTAGAGGGCGGGGAGCTTGAAGTAGGCGCTGTGGCAGTACGGGAACGGCTGACGGCTACTCACCTCGTGGTCGGTGACCCGCCGGTCGCCGCGGAAGACCGGCCCGGCCCGGTAGCCGAGGACGTCCCCCGGGTCGTAGACGTTCAGCCAGTCCGGGAACCCGGCCGGCAGGGCCTCGCCCGGCTCCAGACCGTTGAGCGCGCCGAGTTCGTGCAGGAACGGCGCCTGGGAGCCGACGGTGACCAGCAGCCGCAGCCCGGCCGGGGCCTCCCGGCGGGCCGCGGCGAGGGCGAGGCAGTCGACCAGGGCGATGCCGCCGAGGCTGTGGCCGATCACCACGGTCGGGCCGGGGGCGGCGGCGATCCGCTCGGCCAGGAAGGCCCGGAGCGGGCCGCCGCGCGCCTGGTAGCGGAGGATGTCGCCGAGCGCGGGGGTGGCACCGACGGTCAGGGCGCCGCGGTGGCGGTCGAGCAGTCGCTGGCCGCCGAGCCGCATGCCGAGCCGGCCGAGCACTCCGGCCGCCCGGCCGAGCGGTCCGCGGGCGGCCCCGCCGAGGCGGTCGGCGAGGAGTTCGACCAGCCGGTCGCGCTCGTCGGCGGTGCAGAGTGCCCCGGGGCCGGCCGCGGTGAGGAGTTCGGCGGTGAGCGCGCGGGCGGTGACGGCGATCAGTTCGGCGCCGGCGACCGGGTCGACGGCCCGCTCGCAGGCCTCGGCGAACTCCTCGGCGGCGGCCACCCGGCGGAGGGCCTCCGACAGGTGCGGGGTGAGCGCGGTGGCGGCCAACAGGGCGTTCAGTTCGGCGAGTTCTTCGGTGACACCGTCGAGCACGTCATGGTCCGCCCCGGGGTGCGCGAACGCAGCCAGCCGGTCCGCGACGGCCTCGCCCGGGGCCCGCACCCCGGGGGCGCCGAACCCGTCGTCCTCGACCGGGAGCCGGGCCAGCACCCGCAGCTCGCAGAGCGGGTCGACCAGCAGCAGCGTCCAGCCGCCGTCCACCCGGTCGACCAGTGCCTCCGGCTGTGCCGGGGCCCCTGCGGCGGGCACGGAGAGGCCGGCGAAGCCCGGGATCGAGGCGCCGCCCGCTGCCAGCGTCGCGCCGTGGTCGTCGCCCCAGTAGCAGGGCTCGACGACGGCGTCCGGGAACCGGGCCGTCAACTCGCGGGCGACCAGCTCGAACAGCGGGTCGTACCCCCCACGCCGCACCCCGGTGCCGTGTACGAACAGGAATCGCATGCCGCCCCCACGCTCCGTGCCGGCTCCCCCGGGCCCGGTGGGTCCGATGGTCCGATGGTCCGCTCAGCACCCTAGCGCCGCCCGCCGGCACGCGGCAGCTGGTCCGCCGCACATCCACGCGGCGGCGGGCCCGCCGGTCGAGGCCCGGGCGACCGCCGCGGCTGCGGACCGGCCGGCGGCCGGCGGCCGGCGGCCGGACCTTCGGGCCCTGCGCACCCTGGATTGTCAGTCCCCCTTGCTACGGTCGCGAGCGACCGAACAGGTACGGACAGTACGAACACGTGCGGACAAGGGGGACGTTCATGGGTGAGGAACTGCGGCGGTTCGGCGTCGGCGCGTACGAGCGCTGGACGGCGATGTGGAACGGCGAAACGGACCTGGCGGCGGAGATCATGGCCCCGGAGTTCACCCTGCGCTACGCCCAGGCGGGCACCGAGGCCTTCGACGACGCGCACACGCCCGGGCAACTCGCCGCGCTCATCGCCGGCTGGCACGGCCGCCGCCCCGGGCTGCGCTTCGCATCCGAAGGGGTGGCGGTGGTCGACCTCGCGATGGTCGACGGCCGGCCGACCGGGCTGGTCGCCCGCCCCTACCTCGCCACGTTCGCGGACGAACAGGGCGCGGAGGTGGCCCGGAGCGGAACGGACACCCTGCGGATCACCGACGGCCTGATCAGCGAGGTCTGGTCGGTCTCCTCGGGCGCCGCCGGGCGCACGTTCTACCGCTGACCCGCCGGGGGCCCGGCCGGTTGCGGCCGAGCCCCCGGGACGGGCGGTGGTCAGTACCGCAGCACGGCGGCGATCCGGCCGCGGTCGGCCAGCTCGCCGGCGGCGACGAACTGCACCGTGGCGCCGGTGTCCAGCGCCCGTTCGACGATCTCGTCCACCATGTCCTCGCGGACGTCCGGCTCACCGGCGGCGGCGGGCACGAGGTGGTTGTCCGTCACCCTGACGGGCTCCCAGTAGTCCTCCTCCACCGTCAGCAGGCCGACCCTGCCCTCGGAGACGTTCTGCCAGACCTCGTCGATACCGCTCGCCAGCGCCTTGACGCCGACGGCCTGGTCGAGGCGCTCGTGCAGCTCGGCGACGGCCCGCCGCGCCTGCTGCTCGGCGGTGGGCCGGGCGGCCTCGGCGACGGCGGCGGCCGAGGCGTGGCCCAGGCCTCCGCGCGGCACCTGGGCCGCGGCGCGCTTGACCGCGGTGCCGACCTCGTCCAGCAGGGCGAGCGCGGCGGCCTCACCGAGCACATAGAGCGGACGCGGGTCGGACTCCAGCAGGGCGCCGAGCGCGGTGTCCGCCTCGCGCAGGAACCGGCGGGTCTCCTCGTCGCGGAAGGTGCTCGGAACGTCGCCGATCCGCTCCTGGCGCTCGACGTCCCAGTTCGGGCGGACCTGGTCCAGCGGGAAGCGGCCCCCCGTGTGCTCGGCCAGCCGAGGCCCGGTGCCGCCGAACAGGGCGACCCGGTCGGCGGCGACCGTCAGCACCCAGTACGGCGCGCCGGCGGTGTAGGCGGAGACGAGGTTGCGGGTCAGGAAGGTCTCCGAGACCACCACCCGGGCCGGCACCGTGCGCGGCAGCGACCAGACCTGGTGCTCACCGGGCGCCGCGAAGATCGCCAGACCGTCCTCGGCGTGCACCAGGTCGACCTCCCGCAGGGCCCGGTCCAACTGCTCGACCACGTCCAGCCGGTCGGCCCGGGAGACCGCCTCGTCGGCGTGCAGCCGGTTCTTGGCCTCCGCGATCAGGTTGCGCAGGCGCACCGGGTCCTGGGTGTTGTCGGGCTCGCTGCGGTGGGTCGGCAGCAGGACGGAGACGGCCGGGTAGCGCCGGGGGCGGCGCAGCTCGGCGAGGACGGCTGGCGTGAGCTCGGCTGCGTGCATCGGATGCCCTTCTTGTCGCGGTTGGCTGGGCGTAGTCGGAAAATTCGGCTTTCGCCGGATTTGCTCCCCGACCCCTCCCCATCCCACCGCCCTCCTATGCCGCCCGCCACCGGAAACCCGTCGGTCGTCCCGGTGCCCGGGCCGTAACCCGGGTGGCGGAGCATCGTTGGACGGGGCATGAAGAAGCGCAGCATGCTCGCCGTCGCCTCGCTCGCCGTGGGCGTCGTGGCTTCCCTGACCGCTCCCAGTGCGCACGCGAGTGCGGTCGGCGGGCAGGGCGACCTGACCGGCCCGCTCCAGCAGGGCGGGGCCATCACCACGGCCCCTGACGCCGTCCAGGGGCAGGTCGGTGACGCCGGCGGCGTGGTCGCCGACAAGACGGGCTATGTGACGGGTCAGGCGGACGGCCTGGTCGGACTGCCCGCCTGACCCCATGTGACCGGCTGCGCGGGTGAGCAACCGCACGGGTGAGCAACCGCGGTGCCCGGCCGGACTCAGCGGCCGGGCGTGTGCCTGTCAGCCGAGCGGGGCGCCGAGGTCCTGGGTCCAGTAGAGGCCCGCGGGCCCGGTCGCGACGCCGACGCCGACGTCCTTGAAGGCGCAGTCCAGCATGTTGGACTGGTGGATCCCGCCGTCCATCCAGCGGGAGAACACGGTGGCGGGGGCGCTGGTCCCCCGGTCGAGGTTCTCGCCCCACCGAGACCAGTGGTACCCGGCCGCGTTCAGGCGGGCGTCGGCGCGGGCGCCGTCCGGGTTGACGTGGTCGAAGAAGTTGCGGGCCACCATGTCGTCCGCGTGCTTCTGGGCCGCCGTGTGCAGCTTCGGGTCGATCCGCAGCGGGCCGCAACCGGCCTTGGCGCGTTCGGCGTTGACCAGGTCCACCAGCTGGCGTTCCGGGCTGGGCGGGGTCGCCGTCGGGCGGCCCGCGGTCGGTGACGGCGCGGGGGCGGCGGTGGCCGGCGGTTCGCTGGGCGCCGGTACGGTGGGCACCGACGCTGCCGTCACCGGGGGCGTCGGCGGCGCGGACGGCTCCGGGGCGGGCGGCATGGGCATCGCGGCCGCCGGGACGAGGTCGGGAGCGGCGGCCGTCGCGGTCGGTTCGGGCGCGGCCGGTTCGGGCTGCGAGTGCTGCGGCCAGACCAGGGCGAGGGTCGCGACGGCGAGGACCGTGGCCGCGCCGCCCGCGACGGCCGCCTTCCCCCGGGTCAGGGCGCTCCACGGGCCGCTCCCGCCGCCGGCGGGGTCGGCCGGCGCGCCGGCCGCGCCGTTGGCGGCGCCCCCGTTGGCGGCGCCCCCGTTCGCGGCGCCGGTGTGGGCCGCTCCGCCGTTCGCCGCTCCGCCGTCGGCCGCACTGCCCGGCGTCACCGTGGCGGCCGTGGCCTGGAACGACAACGCGACCGGCGAGTCCAGCGGGACGGGCACCAGCGCCAGGCCGGCCAGCAACCCCTCGGCGGGGAAGAGGTCGCGGCCGAGCCGGTCGCAGGCGGCGCAGCTGCGGATGTGCCGGGCTATGCGCTTGCGCCACACCGAGTTCGGGGTGCCGTCCCAGCCCTCCGTCAGCTCCTCCAGCTCCGGGCAGCGCGGGTAGGCGGTGAGTGCCCGGACCACGACCCGGCCGGCTTCCAGCTGCTTCTTCATCCGCTGGACGCGTACCGCCGTGTGCTGCGGCGTCAGGTCGAGAGCCTCGGCCAGTTCGGCCCGGGTGAGGTCGCCGCAGGCCTCAAGCCACCAGAGGGCGAGCAGCTCGCGGTCGTCCGGGTCCAGCCACCGGGTGGCCTCGGCAACCTCGCGCCGCTGCCCGGAGAGGCCGAGGCGCAGGATGGTGAGGTCGGTGAAGTCGGCCCGGGGGTCGGCGAGCTCCCAGGCCTCGTCGAGGCCGCCGACCGTGCTCTGCTGCTGGCCGGTGCAGCGGCGGCGGACCTGGTTCATGGTGATCGCGACCAGCCAGGAGCGGAACGACTCCGGGTCGCGCAGCCCGTCGAGGCCGTCCAGCGCCCGGATCATGGTCTCCTGCGCGACGTCGTCCACGTCGGCATGGCCGTTCAGCGCGCGCCCGGCGACGTTGTAGACCAGCGGCAGCCAGGTGGCGACCAGCGCCTCCTGAGCCTGCCGGTCGCCCGCCTGGGCCGCCAGCACCAGGGTCGTCCCGGTGCGGTTCTGCACGTCAACGTTCATGGGTCCGCACTCCGTCTTGCCGTCATCCGTCCGCCGCTGCCTCCTCGGAGACCTTCGGGGAATGCTCAGATAACAACAATTTGCGCGGATTCGGAAAACGGGGTCGGGGACAGGGGCCGGGGACGGCCTCCCGACGGGGCTCCGACCGGCCCGCCCGGCGTGGCCGGCGTGGCCGGCGGTGGGACCGCCGGGGCCGGGGACGGCACTCCGCGGTCAGGACGGCGAGGCGAACACCTGCGTCCACCAGGGGCCGCCGGATCCGGTCTTCACCCCGACGCCGATCTCCTTGAACGAGCAGTTGAGGATGTTGGCGCGGTGGCCGGGGCTGTTCATCCAGGCGTCCATCACGGCGGCCGGGTCCTTCTGGCCGCGGGCGATGTTCTCGCCCCAGCTGCTCCAGCGGTAGCCGGTGGCCTCGATCCGGTGGTCGGCGTGGTAGCCCTCGGGGCTGGCGTGGTCGAAGTAGTTGCGGGCCGCCATGTCCTCGCTGTGGCCCTGGGCGGCGGTGGCCAGCCGCGTTTCGGCGGTCAGCGGACCGCAGCCGTGCTCGGCGCGCTGCGTGTTCACCAGGTCCACGACCTGCTGGGCGTACTGGGCCGCGGTGCCGCTCGCCGGGGTGGCCGGGGCCGGGGCGCCGGTCCGGCCGGAGGTCGCGGTGGTGCTCGCGGCCGCCTTGGCGGCGCTGCTCGTCGAGGCGACGGGGCTCTTGACGGACGCGGCCGGGCTCGATGCGGACGCGGTGGGCTTCGCGGACCCCGTGGCCGAGGGAGTCGGAGCGGCCGTGGTCCCACCGGTGGCCGACGGGGTGGCCGGGGCACCGGAGGCGGCGTGGGCCGCGTCGGTGGCGGCCGGGCTGCCGCCGGCTGCGGCGACGGCCGGGTCGAAGCCGCCGGCGCCGGGGATCTGTATGCCCTCGTGATCGCCGGCCTCCGCCGCGATCTGCGGCTCGAACGCCACCGCGTCCCGGTCGCTCCCGGCCCCGCCGTAGCCGGCGTACCCGGCTCCGGCGAGCGCCGCGAGCACCCCGGTACCCGCCACCGCGGCGACCACGGCCACCACCGGGCCGACGCCCCGGCCGCGGCGGCCCCGCCCGCGCCGCCGGTCGGCGGCGCGGCGCGCAGCACGGCCGCCGGCCGCGGCGTGGTGGCCGGACGCGGGAAGGATGGTCGTCCTGTCTTCGCTGTTCACCTGGGCACGCTTCCTGTGTCGGGTCGGCCGGTACGAGTGCCGACACCTGGGAGACCTCCTGGCGGCGTGTCGATAACAGAAAGCACGAACGAATTTCCGACTGCCGGTCGACTCCGGGGTCGCGGGCCCGCTCCGGGCCCCGTCCGGGCCCCGTCCGGGCCCCGTCCGGTCCCCATGGGCGGGCCCTCGTGGCGGGGCCCCGTGGAGCGGGCGCTCCGGGCGGGCCGTTCGGTCAGGCCTCGTCCGACGCCATGTCGGCCTCTGAGGACGATCGGAACGACCAGTAGCGACAACGGGCCGATCTTGGTTCCGGTTCGGTGAACAAGGCCATCTGTGCTGGTCAGCGACCCTACGTTCCGGGTCATGCCAGTTGAATTCCTGTCTGACGATCAGGTCTTCCGCTACGGCCGGTTCGCGGCCGAGCCGACGCCCGGCGAGCTGGAGCAGTTCTTCCGCCTCGATGCGCCCGGGCTGGAGGTGGCTAGGGCGGAGCGGGCGCCGGCGAACCGGCTCGGCTTCGCGGTGCTGTGGGGCTCGGTGCGGATGCTCGGGGCCTTCCCAACCGAGGACCTGGCAGTGGTGCCGGCCGTCCTGATGGGCAGCCGGTTGCGTGGGCGGGCCGAGCGGATCGGCCGGGAGAAGAAGCTCAAGAGCCTGCCGAGGCTGAGGTGGGCGGCCGGGCGGGCGGCCAAGGCGGTGGAGGTACTGCTGGACACCGCCCCGGCGACCATCGACGGCGAGGCGGTCTCTGTGCTGGACGCCTGGGAGGCGATCGAGAAGGTCGTGCCGCGCGCCAAGCTCGCCGAGGCGCTGGCCACGATCGCCGAGTGCGTGCCGGACGGCGACGGGGACGAGGACGCCGAGTGGCGACCCGCGCGCGCCTCCCGGTACGGCCCGGTGCGCGGCTTCATCCGGCGGCTGGTGGACACCGTGGACTTCGGCGCAGTGGAGGCCGGTGCGCCGGTGGTGAAGGCGCTCAAGCAACTGCCGCATCTTGCTGGTGGCCCGCTGGTCCGGGGCCCGCCGCACCGAGATCCAGCGCCTCCCGATCGACTGCCTGGACCGCTACCCCGACGGCACCCCACGGCTGCGGCTCTCTGGCCGCAAAACCTACAAAGAGCGGGTCGTCCCGCTGCACGAGGACGCCGCCAAGGCTCTACAAAAGGTCATTGAGCTGCGCAGACACGCACCGGAGAGACCCTTCACCGACGAGCGCACCGGTGAGGAGATCCGCTATCTGTTCATGAGCCACGGCAAGCTGCTGTCGACCTACTACCTGTTCGAGACGTCGATCCAGGACGCCTGCAAGGCCGTCGGCCTGGTCCGCCCAAGGGGCCGCGACGGGACTGGCCGCGGCACAGTCTCGGCCCACCGGTTCCGCCACACCGTCGGCACCCAGCTCGCAGAACCCGGCGCGAAGCTGCACACCATCATGAAGGTTCTCGGGCACACCTCGGTGAGCATGGCCCTCGTCTACGCGCAGGTCAGCGATCAGGAAGTACTGCGCGACCACCGCGCCGTCCTCGGACCCGGAGCGACGATCGCCGGCCCGGCCGCCGAGGAACTCAGAACGGGTGCCTGCCGGACACCTCGGTCGACTGGCTGAAGACGAACTTCTTCAAGACCGCACTCGAACTCGGCCGCTGCTTGCGCCTTCCCGCCGAGGGGCCCTGCGAGTGCGACCTCTACCTGACCTGCGCGAAGTTCGTCACCACACCCGAGTACGCGCCACGGCTGCGGACGCGTCGCCGGGTCGAGCAGACCCTCGCCCTGGACGCGGCCGAACGCGGCTGGGACCGCGAGGTCGAACGGCACCGCTGCACCAGCCAGCGCATCGAGAAGCTGCTGGCCGACCTCAACGAGCCCTTCGAGGACTAGTGGCTCGGCTCGGATGGTTGACCTGGTAATTGATATGTCGTGCGTCCGTCGTCAGGCTGTCTCCAGGATCTGATCTTGGAGGTGATCGTGGGGCGTCGTCCGGGAGTGTTCGTCCGGCCAGTCAGCATGGAGGAGGGTCGGCGACTGCAGCGGATCGGCCGGACCTCGAAGGACCCGGTCAGGCTGCGGCGCGCGATCGTGGTGCTGATGTCAGCGCAGGGCCAAGCGGTGCGGGACATCACCTCGTTGCTGCACGTCAGCGAGGACTATGTACGCGATGTCATCCACGCGTTCAACGAGCGGGGGTTCGACGCGCTGGACCCAAAATGGAGCGGGGGACGCCCCAGAACGATCAGTGACCAGGTGCGCGAGAGCATCTGCCTGATTGCCCGGACGTCCCCCGCTGACTGGAAGATCGCCGCGTTCTCCACCTGGAGCCTGACCAAGCTCGCCGAGCACCTGGTCAACCGCCACGTGGTGCCCGCGATCAGCCGCGAGACCCTGCGCCGCATCCTGCACGAGGGCAAGATCTCCTGGCAGACCACCACGACCTGGAAGTCCTCCAGCGACCCCGACTTCCTGACCAAGATGCACCGGGTCCTGGAGCTCTACGACACCCCGCCGATAGACGGCAGGGTCGTCTGCGTCGACGAGTTCGGCCCGCTCAACCTCATACCACGCAAGGGAAAGGCCTGGCGGCCGTTCCGGTCCCCGCGCCGGCTCCGGGCCACCTACAAACGCTATGACGGCGTGATGCACATGCTCGCCGCCCTCGACCTGGCCACCGGAAAGATCTACTACCGCATCCGGAAACGCAAGAGATGGCGTGAGTTCCTCGGCCTGCTCAAGGCCCTGCGCGCCCGTTGGCCAGGGGAGAAGCTCTACGTCGTCCTGGACAACTTCTCCCCACACAAGCACCCGAACGTCCGCGCCTGGGCCGCAGCCAACGAAGTCGAGCTGGTCTTCCTGCCGACCTACGGGTCGTGGTTGAACTGGATCGAGTCCGAGTTCGCGGCCCTGCGCTACTTCGCGCTCAACGGCACCGACCACCGCAGTCACGGCGAGCAGAACGCCGCCATCGGCGCCTACATCCGCTGGCACAACGCCCGCGCCGAACCGAAGACCAACTTCGCCCCCGACTCACCCATCCGCGCCTGGACCGAGTACCCGGCCAGGGCCGCGTAGCAAGCCACGATTGATGTGCTCAGATGTGCAGTTCGGGCGGGAAGCCGGTCCAGCGCAGCTCGGCAGGCAGATGCCGCATGTCGTTGTAGAAGAGGACGGAGGACGGCCGGCCGGGCGCGTATCGGATAACCGTCAGGGCGGCGTTGCAGTGGTTGAGGCCGAGCCAACGCCACTTCGGCGCTTCCATGGCATGCCGGACGAGCCAGCCGACCAGGAAGTTATGGGTGACGACCAGTTCGTGCCGAGCCTCGTCGCCGTCCACCGGCCCGGTGAACCGCTCCAGTGCCTGGCGGGCCAGCACCGGGCCGCGCTCACGCTCCTCGGCCGTGAACTGGTCGACGAAGCGGAGCAGGAAGTCGGCTGAGTCCGCCGGTAGTTCTTCCCTTTCCGGCACGTCGGGGACATAGTCCCCGGCGGCTTCCGAGACCTGCAGAGGGATGCCGTTTAGCTGTTCCCCGATCAGGCGTGCGGTCTGCGCTGCCCGGGGCAGTGGGCCGTGGTGAACAGCCGAGAAGGGGACATCACGGAGTCGTTGGCCAAGCAGTACCGCCTGACGGCGGCCGTTCTCCGTCAGCCCGCTCTCGTCCGGCAAGGCCTCGCCATGCCGGACGAGATAGAGGTAGCGGGTGGCTGTTCCGGTCATTCCAAACTCCCTCGCGCCCACTAACGATCTTGTGTGTCGTCCTGGGGTGGACGCCGTCCCCTTCAGCCACGGTTCCCAGCAGTGACGGCCAGCAGACCCTCTCAGTTCAAACCCCTAACTGATCGTTTCAGAATGAGTTGAACTGCACTCTTGCGCCTGGCGATCTTGGTCGGCAGGCTGTCCGGATGCCTGTTGATCTTGTGCCGGATGACCTGTGGGAGCGGGTGGCTCCGCTGCTGCCGCCCGCTCCCGAACGACGCCACCGCCACCCCGGGCGACTA